>PMIG01000306.1 GCA_003157055.1 Bacteroidales bacterium
AAGCTCTGCCCGGGGCAATTGCTTTTATCAGGAAGTGTCGCGATACCGGGCTTAAAACGGCTTTAGCCACAAGCGCGGATGTTATAAAAATGGAAGCTAACCTGAAGGAAATAGGATTATCCTCTTCAGCCTTCGACGCGACAATCAACGGACTTGATGTCGGAAAAAAGAAACCTTTTCCCGATATTTACATTAAAGCGGCTGAAAGGATTGGCCTGAAACCGGAGGAGTGTCTCGTTGTCGAGGATGCTGTGAGCGGAATAAAAGCTGCAAAATCAGCAGGATGCAGATGCCTTGCAGTAACAACATCTTTTAACAGGTCGAAACTTTCTGAGGCTGACTGGATTTGTAATTCTCTTGAAGAAGTTCCGGAAGAGGCGCTTAATTGGTAAAAAGCTTTAAAAAGAAATCCCAAAAACCATTTCAACAAAAATTTCAAATAGTGAATAAAAACTTTATTTCTGACTTTCCCTGGATCGATGAGATGAAAAACAGGATGAACGGCGTCCCTGTTCCGGAATACCGTGAGGTGAACGGACATATTCATACTCCATATTCATTCAGTGCTTTTGAAAGGCTCGAAACTGCCTTCAATATGGCAAAAGAGGAAGAGATTGCCGTACTCGGGATAAATGATTTTTTTGTAGCTGATGGTTTTGAGGCATTCAAACTGGGATGCCTGAGAAATGACATATTTCCTCTCTTCAACATTGAATTCATCGGGTTGCTTAAGAAAGAGCAGAAGAAAGGGATCAGGATCAACGATCCCAATAACCCCGGAAGGATCTATTTCAGCGGCAAAGGACTGGACTATCCTTTCAATCCCGGCTTCACGCAGAAGCTTATGCTTAACAGGGCGATCAGAGAAAGCCAGGAACAGATCAAAGCAATGATATCAAAGATTAATGGCCTTATCGGAGAAATAAATCCATCTCTTAAAATAACTTATGAGGAGGTCAGGGACAGGTTTGCAGAGGAGCTTGTGCGTGAGCGCCATCTTGCCAAAGCTATCAGGATCCTTGCAGCCGAAAATTATCCTGAGTCAGAAGAACAACTTAAGTTCATTGAATCGTTGTACGGAGGCAAGAAATCCAAATCAGGAATTCAGAATCCTGCAGCTCTCGAGAATGAGATAAGGTCAAATCTTCTTAAGGCCGGAGGAGCTGCATTTGTCAGAGAGGAAGAAAGCTCCTTTATTGAGCTTAAAAAGTTAATAAAGATAATTCATGAGGCCGGCGGAATCCCCTGTTATCCTGTCCTGCTCGATGATCCTTCAGGCAAATTCACCGAGTTTGAAGCTGATAAAGACAAACTATTGTCATCTCTCTCAGCCCTCGGTATAGGATGCATTGAACTTATCCCCGGGAGAAATGAATTTTCCAGACTTAAAAGCTTTGTTGAATTTTTTGACAAAAATGGCTTTGTTATATTGTTCGGGACAGAGCATAATACACCGGAAATGGTACCGCTCACTATCACTGCAAGAGGAAATGAGACGCTCGATGATTCATTGAAAAAAATTGCATGGGACGGCGCATGCGTGATTGCAGCTCACCAGTATCTCAGAGCTCACCGCAGGCAGGGATATGTTCTTTCTGACGGAACTCTGAGCAACGATCAGAAACAAGACCTTTCAAAGCTTGGCAGATTGGTAATTGAGTATTATTTAAACAGGAAACAATATGAACCAGGAAATTAAAGATCTTCTTGAAATATCCAGATTTTATGGCACCGATAAAGACTTCGTCATTGCAGGTGGTGGTAATTCATCATTCAAGGATGAAGAGACGATATGGGTTAAGGCAAGTGGCCAGCCTCTGGCGGCCCTTACCGAAGACGGGATTGTTGCACTCAGCAGGGAGAAGCTTCATGAAATTTCCGGCAGAACATATTCCGAAGACCCGGCTGAAAGAGAAGATCAGGTTAAAACCGACCTCTATAAAAGCATACTCGACCCATCACAGAACAAGAGACCTTCAGTCGAAACATCTCTTCATGAGATTATACGATACAAATTCGTCGTTCACCTCCATCCTACTCTGGTCAACGGGATTCTGTGCAGCAGGAATGCAAAAAACCTGACACTCCAGCTCTTCGGCGATCGTGTGCTTTTTGTGCCATATGCTGATCCAGGTTATATACTTTTCAAAAAACTTGAATCAGAGATTATCGAATACAGGAAGAAATTCGGGGAAGATCCTAAAATCATCTTTCTCGAGAATCATGGTGTCTTTGCAGGTGCCGAGACAACGGAGGAGATAAGGAACATTTACAGCGAAATTATTTCTACAATTGAAAAGCGTGTCCCGCAGATATCTGACATTGAGAAGCTTCCCTATAACCCGATCATGAACAAGGTTCTTCCTGCAATCAGGATGATGCTATCGGACGATAAGCCGAAGGTGATCCGGTATCGTCATAACACGCTTATAGCAAAATATTATTCAGCCCAGATTGAATTCCATAAGATATCTCTTCCGCTCATACCAGATATTATCGTCTATTGTAAATCACGATACCTATACATTGAGCACTCTTCGACGGCAGAGAAGATCCTTGACTCACTCAGAAATCAGCTGCCGAGATTTCAGAATGAGTACGGATTTCTTCCCAAAATTCTGATTATTAAAGACATGGGTATATTTGCCATCGATGATAATTATGCGGCATCTGAATCAGCTCTTGACGTATTCGAGGATTTGATTAAAATAAGCCATTATGCACTCCAGTGCGGCGGAATTAAGTTTCTCACACCTGATCAGGTAGAATTCATCGATAAGTGGGAGGTTGAAAATTACAGAAGAAAAGTAGCAAAGCCTGCAGGAGGTGAAAACAGGATGGCTAACAGGATTGCAATAATAACAGGCGGAGCTCAGGGGTTTGGTGCCGGAATAGCAGAATCGCTCTATAAGCTCAGTATGAATTTGGTGGTAGCCGATATCAATGAAGAATCAGGACAGGCATTTGTTGCAAAACTTAACAGCACTAAGACTATAGGGAGAGCAATATTCATTAAAACTGACGTATCGGACCCGGCCTCAGTAAAAGCTCTTGTTGCATCCACAGTCAGCGATTTCGGCGGACTCGACCTCATGGTAAGCAATGCCGGTGTACTCAGAGCCGGCAGCCTTGATGAAATTGATCCTGATGATTTTTCAAAAACAACAGCTATCAATTATAATGGTTATTTCCATTGCGCAAAGTATTCATCTGAGGTGATGAAACTGCAGAACCAGGAGAAACCTGACTATTTCACGGATATCGTTCAGATAAACTCCAAGTCAGGGCTTCGGGGCAGTAACCATAACTTTGCGTATGCAGGTTCCAAATTTGGTGGCATAGGCCTTACTCAGTCTTTTGCACTTGAGCTTGCAACATTCAAAATCAAGGTAAATGCGATATGTCCGGGCAATTTTTATGAGGGTCCCCTCTGGTCCGATCCTCATAAGGGACTCTTCGTCCAGTACCTGCAAACTGGGAAAGTGCCCGGTGCAAAAACAATTGAGGATGTGAAGAAGTACTACGAAGACCAGGCTCCTATGAAACGAGGCTGCAGACTCGAAGATGTTGTAAAGGCCCTTCTCTATATTATTGACCAGGAGTACGAGACAGGTCAGGCCTTCCCTGTGACCGGAGGACAGGTGATGCTGGGATAGGCAACCGGTGACCGGTTACCGGTTACGGGTGTCAGGCATCAGGTATATGAAAGGATGAATCTATGAAAACAAAAGCAGTAAGGATATATGGCAAGAAAGATCTTCGCCTTGAGGAATTTGAGCTTCCGGATATGAAGGATGACGAGATTCTTGCCCATGTAATTTCCGACAGCATTTGCATGTCGTCTCACAAGGCAGCACTCCAGGGCGCCGACCATAAGCGCGTTCCTAAAGATATTGATATCAACCCCACAATTATAGGCCATGAGTTTGCCGGTATAATCATGAAAGTCGGTAAAAAATGGCAGAAAAAGTTCCGCCCGGGACAGAAATTCTCCATACAGCCTGCAATGGCACAGACCGGTTCGCTTGATGCCCCGGGTTACTCATTCAGGTATATCGGCGGCGATGCAACGCATATTATAATCCCTGATATCGTAATGGATACTGACTGCCTCCTTCAATATAATGGTGAAGCATTTTTCCCTGCTTCTCTGTCAGAACCCATGTCGTGCATTGTCGGGGCATTCCATGCCAGTTATCATATTCCGCCAGGAACTTATAATCATGAAATGGGCATCCGCAGGAATGGCAAGATGGCATTGCTTGCCGGCGTTGGACCAATGGGCCTTGGAGCAATAGATTATGCGCTCCATAGCGACAGGAGACCGGCTCTTCTCGTAGTAACGGATATAGATGACAACAGGCTCTCCCGGGCTGCATGCATCTTCACTCCGGAGCATGCTGCAAAACATGGAATCAAGCTCATATATGTGAACACAGGAAAAATGAACGACCCTGTAAAACATTTAAGGGAGTTATCGGAAGAAACCGGCTTTGATGATGTCTTCGTATTTGCGCCGCTAAAACCCGTGGTTGAACAGGCTGATGCAATTCTCGGATTCGACGGATGCCTGAATTTCTTTGCAGGTCCGACGAACCCTCAATTCAGGGCTGAATTCAATTTCTACAATGTCCATTATGCATTTACACATATTGTCGGAACTTCAGGCGGCAATACCGATGATATGCGCGAATCGCTAAAGCTCATGGATGAAGGGAGGATTAATCCGGCGGTAATGATAACACATGTGGGAGGGCTCGATGCGGTAATCGATACCACGCTTAACCTTCCGCAGATACCTGGAGGCAAGAAGCTTATATATACCAATGTTTCAATGCCGCTGATTTCTCTTAACAAGCTTGAAGAGGCAGGTAAAAAAGACCCTTTCTGTACCGGGCTTCACAAGATAGTAGCAAAGAATGATTATATATGGTCGCTCGAAGCAGAAAAGTACCTTCTGGCAAATGCAAGGGAAATATAATTATCATAGCTCAGGCAAACTTCTGTCGCAAAATCGACGGCCATTGAAATAATCTCCGACCACTCCTTTTCATTCAGATTTTTTAATTGATCAGGAGTAATATTTTTATTATAAATCGAAGTGATCATCCCAGCGTTGAAATTATCTCCGGCGCCAATGGTGCTTATTGTAGTTATTTTCTTAACAGGGAATCTTCCGGAAAAGTAGGGGGTAAACACAAATACTCCTTGGGTACTAGCACTATATACGAGAATAGGACAATATATCTTTACGATTGAGTAGGCTTCATCTGCGTTGCGGGCTCCGAAAATATTTTTGAAATCTGTATCTGAACCTCGCACTAGTCCAGCCATCTTCATGTTTTCGATTATCAGGGGTTTTAGCGAATCCAGATTATCCAGGTGTGACTTCCTGAAATTCGGATCGTAAATAATCAGGGCCCCTTTGTAACCCGCACCTGATACCAATAGCCTGAATCTGTCACGTATCTCCGGCCAAATTGAATAAAATGACCCGCATAAAAGAATGTCCCCTTTTCCGACCATAGGGTATGCCGTATCTGACTTCCCGGGGTGATGATTTTTATAGAAAGTATATGAGGCATCATTATTCTCATCGAGAAAGGCAAGAGCAAGAGTCGTATTTCCGTCACTATAACGATTTACAAAAGAGGTATCAACTCCATTTTCAACTAGAAATTTTGCTATCAGGTCTCCAACTTTGTCCACTGCGAATTCACTAATAAATGAAACTGGCAATCCGGCACGACCCATAGAAACGACGCTGTTTAGCATCGATCCGCCTGCCTTCCCGGCCTGCGGCGATCCATCCTTAAATATAATATCGAAAACCGTCTCTCCTATCCCATAGATTTTTCTCATAAACAAGTTATATTTGATAAGCTAAAATAAGAAATAATCATGAAAGCGATGATGCTCACTGGTATCCGACAGATGGAGATGAAGGAGGTTCCTGACCCTGTTATTGCCGGTACAAAAGACGTTAAGATAAAAATGAAGGTCCTCGGTATTTGCGGATCGGATGTGCATTATTATACCCGGGGAAAGATCGGTTCGCAGGAAGTCATATACCCTTTCACGGTAGGTCATGAAGGTTCGGGAGTGGTTGTTGAAACCGGATCTGCTGTTAAGAAAGTTAAGCCAGGTGATATAATTGCAATTGAACCTGCAATACCCTGCTGGAAGTGTGACCAATGCAAATCGGGAAGATATCATACATGCCGCAAGCTCAAATACCTGGGCTGTCCTGGACAGGCAGAGGGATGCCTCTCTGAATACATTGTGATGCCTGAGGAAAGCTGTTTCCCGCTTTCAGGGAAACTTACAGCCGATCAGGGAGCAATTTCGGAACCACTGTCGATAGGAGTCTATTCAGTGAAACAATCCGGGAATATCAAAGGAGCAAAAATTGCCATCCTTGGCTTCGGGCCTATCGGTATGAGTGTCGCTCTTGCTGCCAGGGCAGAAGGAGCCGGGAAAATATATGTAACCGATAAAATAGACGAGCGCCTGGAAATAGCTTCGAAAATAAGTGTAACATGTACACTTAATCCGGAAAAAGAGAATATCGTCGAAGAGATCAGACAGAAAGAACCTCTTGGGCTCGATGTTGTTTTTGAGTGCTGCGGTCAGCAGCAGGCGCTCGACCAGGCCGTCGACATCGTGAAACCAGGAGGGAAAATAATGGTTGTAGGGATTCCTGAATTCGACAGGTGGTCTTTAAATGTTGAAGATACTCGCCGAAGGGAAATATCGCTGCATTTTGTGCGAAGGCAGGTCGATTGTGTCGAAGTGGCTCTTGAGCTTATGGAAAGTGGCAAGATCAATATTGGCAATATGATCACTCACAGGTTCCCTTTTGACAAGGCTAAGGAGGCTTTCGACCTTGTGGCTGCCTACGGCGATGGAGTTATGAAAGCAATGATAGATTTCTGATTTATAAATATATTCTTATTCCGGTATCTAAAAGAAGTTAATCTATTTCAGGTAATCGCTGATAAAAGCCTCCCTTGGCTTATATACTGTCTCTTCCCATATTTTGGACTTTGATCTTTGAAGAGCCTGTGACTGATGGCCACGGTAAGGAACGGGATAAATGGTCTTTTTGCCCTTTGACTGGTTTATAGCAGCAAAAACTGAGGCTGGAGGGCATGTAAGATCTATCATTCCTATCTCTGCAAATATCTTGGCTTTGGATCCTCTCAGTAAATTCGCATTATCAAAATAGGGCAGAGCTTTCTGCATTTCTTCCTTTGATGCGTCAGTCTCGAATGGCTGCGGCCAGCCTCCTCTTCTTCCTGCAAGAGCACCCATAAAATCGCACATTGCAGGTACTATGGCTACTACAGCACTCACTCTGTGATCAAGACCGGCTGCAGCAAGAGCCTGCCCCCCACCCTGGCTTTCTCCAATCACCAATATTCTTTTGCCATCCCATTCCGGTTGCCTTGTCAGAAACTCAATAGTTCGCAAGAGCCGCAGGTACATTCCCCTGAAATAAAAATCATCCCGACTGGTCACTCCCTGCAGATAATAGTTCTTAAGTTCTCCGACTTCGAGCCCGGCATAATAACTCTCCGGCTGGCCGTCAAGCATCCCGTGTGCATTAAGGTCAAAGCAGATGGCTCCCTTTTTGGCATATTCGATGGCATTTCGCGGTTCTGACCTGCACCATGAACCTTTGACTCCTGCAGCTTTCACCAGCAGAACTGCAGGAAGGGATCCGGGAGCTGCCTGAACCGGTTTTGCGTAATAACCATGTACCGGTTTTGGTCCGGTACAGTTAATTTCAATATCAGCACATAAAAAGCCGCTTACAGCATCCTTGTCTGTAACAGGAACCGATTTAATTTCAAAAGGCAATGCCTGCAAGGCTTTCCTCTGTCCGTCCCAGTAAGAAATAAAATCTTTCGGGCATAGGGCTCCCGGCTTAAGCTTCATGGGATCGACCAGTATCCCAATGCTTGAGATTGATCCCTTCGCTCTAACTTCAACAACTAGAGAGCAGGGATCTCCGAATGAACCGGAATAAACCAGTGTGCTGTCTTTGCCAACTGGTAACGTTTTATCTTCAAGCTTCTGACTGTTGTTTTTCAAAACCATGACATAAAGTGAATCGCCTGCCTGACTTTCCGGGAAAGCATAAACAGATATCTTCTCTCCTTTTTTATATATCCCGGCCTTTTTCGTTTGTTTCAATAGGATTTCCTGAAACTGTGCCGATGCCGATAATCCTGTAAATATCAGGATAATAGAAGAAACAAGGATGATTCTTTTCATGGTTAAGAATGAATTAAGGAATATTGATCCAGTAACAAAAATATAAAATTTGAAATTAGCGTGAAATTGTATTGATTCTCGCTTTCGAATTAATTATAACACTATAAAAAGTTTCAAAATAATATTCTAATTTAGTTCATTATAGATTCTAATTAATAATGATGGATAAAATACTTGTAATCGGCAGTTCCAATACCGACATGGTTATAAAGACTGAAAAGATGCCTGCTCCCGGGGAGACAATTCTCGGCGGGACCTTCCTTATGAATCCGGGGGGTAAGGGAGCAAACCAGGCAGTTGCTGCAGCCCGTCTTGGAGGAAAGGTCACCTTTATAACGAAGAGAGGCAATGATCTCTTCGGCAACCAGGCAGTAGGTCTATTTATGAGAGAAGGAATTGATACTCAGTATATAATAAAAGATAAGGAACTGCCTTCGGGAGTAGCCCTGATAACTGTCGATGCGGCTGGTGAAAACAGCATTGTAGTGGCGCCTGGTTCAAATGGCAATCTGCTGCCTGAGGATGTTTCTTTGAAACTTATGAAAACAGGGAAATGCGCTATCCTGCTTCTTCAACTCGAGATACCGGTAAAAACAGTGGAGTACGCTGTCCATAAAGCTTCGGAATATGGTATTAAAGTGATACTTAATCCCGCTCCAGCCACCAGTCTCCCGGAGGATCTCTTTAAGAATATTTGGCTGATCACTCCAAATGAGACGGAAGCGGAGATGTTGACCGGGATCAGAGTTCATGATGTGCCGTCAGCCGATAATGCAGCAGAATCATTTATGAAGAAAGGGGTTAAGAATGTCATAATAACGCTTGGTTCTGTCGGTGCATTTATAAGGTCGGATAAGTTTACCGGCATGATTCCGGCCATCAAGGTTCATGCAGTCGATACTACGGCAGCCGGTGATATATTCAACGGAGCTCTGGCAGTAGCCATCGCTGAAGGGAATAATCTGGAGGAGGCTGTCCTGTTTGCAAACAAAGCTGCTGCAATTTCAGTCACAAGGCTTGGCGCCCAGGCTTCTGCACCATATAGAAAGGAGATTTAGTAAATAATTCCGATAATATTATGAGACAGGTAATAATTGCTATATCGTTTTTAATGCTAACCCTCACCGGGTGCAATAATAATTCCACCATACAAAAGAATCCGGTAAAGATCATATTTGATACCGACATGGGACCCGATTATGACGATATCGGTGCGCTCGCATTCCTTCACGCGATGGCCGACAGCGGAAAAGCTGAGATACTTGCCACCGTTGCTTCCAATAAGAACGAACTGGTTGTTCCTTCAATTGATGTCCTCAACACATATTTCGGCAGACCCGATATTCCGACAGGCTCACCTAAAACGGCAGGTGCAGATTTGGGCGCTGCACAGCACTGGCCCGATTCTATTGTCATAAAATATCCTCACAGGATAAAATCAACTTCAGAAGCTCCCGATGCGGTTACTGTTTACAGGAAGGTTCTGAATGCCCAGCCTGATAAAAGTGTAACAATTGTCACTGTCGGCTTTCTTACCAATCTCAGCAATCTCCTTAAATCNNAAAGGCCGGGAATTCAACATTTTTATCGATTCTGCTTCATCGAAATATGTTTTTGAAAACTGGCCTGGCAATATAATCTTTACGGGATTCGAAATCGGGAGCAACATTAAAACCGGACTGAAACTTGTTGCCTCCGGCATTTCCAACAGTCCTGTGAAGGATGTCTTCAGAATTAGCCTGCCGCTTTCGCAGGAGGACAAATACGGCAGGATGAGCTGGGACGAGACAGCAGCACTTATCGCCGTTTACGGAACTGAGAAATTTTTCAATACTGTTCACGGCACTATCAAAGTAAATTCTGATGGCAGCAATACATGGGATGATAACCCGGCCGGGAAACACTCTTACGTGATAATGAAAGCGCCAGCAAATGAGATTGCAGATTTTATTGAAGCACGTATGATGCATGTCCCGATTCCTCATTCATCTTTAGCCAAGACAGATGAATTCCTTATAATAGATACTGACGTATTAAGGGACAAAATTGCCGGCGGCTGGGCTGGCAAGATGATCGGTGTTACCTATGGAGCTCCTACCGAGTTTCATGCATTGCAGAAAATTTATAATGATTCTATCAGGTGGAAACCTTCCGATATAAAAGGGAGCCTCTGGCAGGATGATCTCTACGTGCAGCTTACATTCCTTATGTCGATGGACCAGTTCGGGGTTAATGCTCCTGTAAAGAAATTCCAGGAGATGTTCGCCAAAGCCGGATACCCGCTTTGGCACGCCAACATGCAGGCGCGCAAAAATTATTACGACAGCATTTTTGCTCCATTATCCGGAAAACCAGAGTATAACTTCCACGCCGACGACATAGATTTTCAGATAGAAGCCGACTATATTGGTTTCATGTGCCCGGGAATGCCCGTGAAAGCTTCAGCAATTGCCGACAGGATAGGGCATATAATGAATTATGGTGACGGAGTATATGGTGGGATATTTGTTTCTGCGCTTTATTCGCAGGCTTTTTTTGAAAATGATATTAATCTTATAATCGGGAATGCGCTGAAATCGATTCCGGAGGAGAGTGATTACTCCAGGACAATCAGAGATGTCATTAAGCTGAATAAGCATTATCCGGATGACTGGAAATCGGCCTGGAAAGAGCTCGAAGCAAAATGGGGAGATGTTGATATTTGTGGTGCCGGCGATCCGTTCAATATCGATGCCAAGCTGAATGGCGCATATATTGTAATGGGTCTTCTCTACGGCAACGGAGATCCGATGAAAACACTGGAAATAACAACACGATGCGGTCAGGATTCCGATTGCAATCCAT
Organism: Bacteroidales bacterium; assembly: GCA_003157055.1. Classification (GTDB taxonomy): domain Bacteria; phylum Bacteroidota; class Bacteroidia; order Bacteroidales; family VadinHA17; genus LD21. Next base: position 11,125 of record PMIG01000306.1, read on the forward strand.
CCAATGCACTTGCAGTGCTGGGTGTCTTGAAAGGTTTCAGCAATCTTCCGGAGAACATGAGAAAAGGGGTCGAAGCTATAAGCGATTCAGTCTTTATCAATACTAATTATTCATTCAGCAAAGCAGTTGAGAGCACATATAATTATGCTCTCGGATTTATAAAGGAGAGCGGAGGAATAGTCTCCGGAAAGAAGATACAGATTAAAGTCCGGCAACCGGTTTCCCCGGATATTGAAGTTTCATTTCCCAATCTTGTTTTCGACAGTAGAATCTCTGTATTTGACAAGGCTGCTATTAAACGAACGGGCAAATGGAAGAACCAGGATGTGCCAGCCGGTAAAAATGCAAAATGGATTGTTTCCGGGGAAAAAAACGATGAGCTTCAGATAACTTTTGAGGGATCAGGTATTTCCATCACCGGCAATTGGGTGGCCGATGGAGGTAAAGCGGATATTTATCTGGATGGCGTTCTTCACCGGACTATTGATACGTATTATAATTTCAGCAACCAGCAGCACCAGGATGTCAGCATCTGGCATGCCTTCAGCCTGAAACCGGGAACACATACCGTAAAAATAGTTGTGAAGGGCGAGAAGAGACCTGAATCAGCCGGAACGAATATTTATATTTCAGAAGCACTTATATTTAAAACTGAACCAAAAAAGAG
>PMIG01000224.1 GCA_003157055.1 Bacteroidales bacterium
ATGAAATCACCTGTGGCAAGCTCAATGCCTTTTCTTATAGCAGCTCCCTTGCCCATATTTACTGTTTGTTCAAAAAGAATAACAGGGGAATCGGGGAAATCTTTGATATACTGTTCAATGACAGATCTTGTGTCATCCTTGGAACAGTCATTGACAACGATTATCTCTTTGCCAACCTCTTTGATCAGCTTTGCCGATTGTACCTTTTCCAGGATCATCCGGATGGTTTTTGCTTCATTATAAGCCGGAATTATTATTGAAAGCAGCTTTCCCATATCTATTTTCTGGCAGTAATAATTAACGAAAGGCCGAATTTGTAAAAAAGTATCTTATCAATTAACCGGAACAAAGGGACAAAATTATCATATAATTTCATCTTACCCTCCCCGATTTGCTTCTTATTCAGCAATTTTCCGAACAGGAACCAGCCTGCAACACCTGCAGCATTAAAGCTGAAAAGGTCATCAACTTTCAGGCCGTTAGCCGTTAAAAGATTCCTGAGGGAATTCCGGTTATATCTCCTGAAATGGCCCAGTTCCGTGTCAAACCTGCAATATAGCCATGGATATGAAGGTACCAGGATAATAAGGTTGCCCTTTTCATTAAGAAGCTTTTTACAATTAAGGATAGCCAGGGAATCATCTTCAATATGTTCGATGACATTAAGTGTAAACAATGAATCAAAAGTGCCAAGCAGATGGCTGTAAACTGTATCAAATTCCTTTTCGGCAATATCAATTTCCACAACCTGTTCAAGTGACTTCTTATCTTTGAATTGAAGAGACAGGTAATTACAATATTCCGGCCTTAAATCGCTCAGAGTGACATACTGTTTATCTTCAAGGAGAAAACCCGAGATGTTTCCCAATCCGCTTCCAATTTCAAGTATTTGTCCGGCCAGATATGGAGAAATGGTTGAATACATCCATTTGTTGAATGCTTCTGCTTCACCTATATCTCCAAGTGTTTCCGAACCAACAGGGTCGCTGCCGGGGGTGCCCAGGGAATTACTCATCAATAATATAATAAAACAGCGCTAAGATAAGAAACCGCTCTCACTAAAAAGACATAATTATTCTGAAATATCCCGTTAACCGTCAGGGTATATAACAATTTCCTAAATTTGTAAACAAATTTGAGCGGATGAAAATTCTGATGGTCCTGGAGAATTCCTTCCCTCCGGATGAACGTGTTGAAAATGAGATCGACATTTTATTGAAAAATGGATTTCAGATAGTGCTGGTTTGCACTAAAAGAGGGGGAAGGAGCGAGACTGAGGAGAAAGAAGGCCTTATGATCATAAGGATACCGCTTTCAAAATTTATCTATAAATCAGGGGCACTGGCTCTCGAGCTGCCTTTTTACTTTAACTTCTGGAATAAAAAGCTCTCGGAGATATTAACCCGGACACGCTTTGATGCAATCCATCTTCACGATCTTCCTCTTGTTAAAGTGTGTGCCGGGCTGGCAAGTAAATTCGGCCTTCCGCTCGTTTGTGATTATCATGAAAACCGACCCGAGATAATGAAATTATACTATCATGTTCAGAGCTTCCCGGGTAAGTGGCTCATATCTGTCGACAGGTGGCTAAAGTACCAGGTGAAAGAGACTCAGAAAGCTGACCGGCTGATACTTGTTACCGACGAGGCAAAGGATTATTATATAAATAATTACGGCGTCAACCCCAATAAGATAATTGTCCTTCCGAATTATATTGTCCTTGACCGGTTCAGGAAGCTTATCTTTCAGACAGATTCGCAGCCATATGATCATAATAATTTCACGGTTGTATATTTCGGCGATACAGGGCTGAGAAGAGGCATTCTTACCATACTTGAAGCGGCAGACAAGCTCAGAGACAGAAATATACGATTCGTGATAATCGGGACAAGCAGGGAACAAACGCTTCTTGAAAAGGAATCTGCTGCACGTAAACTTGAAAATGTGATCTTTACAGGTTGGCTCGCTCCTTCTGAAGCAATGAAGCTGATAAGAAGTGCTGATGCCGGCATTTGCCCTTTCTTAAGAAACATCCATCATGATACTACCTATGCCAATAAAATGTTCCAGTATATGGCCTTTGGCAAGCCGGTAATTGTAAGTGACTGCACAGCCCAGGCTAATTTTATAAGAAAAGAAAATTGCGGACTTGTATTTGAGGCAGGCAATAGTGATGAGCTATGCGACCGGATCATTAAGCTTACAAGCAGGATTGAATATGAGCCTCTCAGCAGAAATGCCTCTGCCTGCGTAACAGAAAAATATAACTGGGAAAACTATGGCAGGAGATTAATTGAATTATATTCAGGCCTGCAAAATAATTAGTAAGGATATGGATTGTTTTTGTTTTGTTATCCTGCATTACCAGACAAAAGCTGATACAATTGAATGTGTTGATTCAATCCTGAAAAATATTGTTTATCCCGGACTTAAGATTATTATAGTCGATAACGGATCCCCGAACAGAAGCGGCGGTGAACTGAAGGAGCTATTTAAGGGGGATGTGAACATCGAAGTCCTGTTATCTACTGAAAACCTGGGATTTACTGGAGGGAATAATATCGGCTTCCGGTATGCAAAACATCAATGCAATGCAGATTTCATTGCCATGATCAATAATGACACGATCATAGAGCAGAAAAATTTTATTGATGCCATTATAAACAAGTTTAAAATCGCTCCATTTCATATTCTTGGTCCCGATATTATTACTTTGTCAGGAAGGCATCAGAACCCGGTCTTCAATAAATTATCATCACTGAAAGCGGTTCAAAACTATATAAAACATTACCGAAAGGTTTTGTTTCTCAATTATTTTGGGCTTGATGTAATTCTTGAAAAGATCAAGAAGTTTTTCTTCCCGCAATCTAAAATTCACATTGAAGATATAAGAAAAGATATCGATCACACGTCTGAACAGCAGGGAGTTGCCCTGCACGGAAGCGCAATTATTTTTTCGGGGCTCTATATTAAAAAATATAACGGTTTGTACACTGGTCCCTTCATGTACGGCGAAGAAGCTATTCTTGATTATTTCGTTAAAAAAGATAACCTTATATCCGTTTATTGGCCAGAGGTAAGAATATTGCATAAAGACGATTCATCAACAAACTCCGTTTACAAAAAAGCACTGATGAAAAGAAGGTTTTATTTAAAGAACTTCCTGCGTTCATTAAGCGTGCTGGAAAAATTATTTAAAGAGGAAAAATAACATGTCGGGAACAAACAAATGCCGGATCTGCTTTAATGAGACTGATAACAAAAGTTATTTCATCAGGGAAATGCAATTTGGAACGCGTGATGAGTTTGAGTATTTTGAATGCAGCCATTGCGGCTGTCTGCAGATCAAATCTTATCCTGCCGATCCCGGCAAATATTATCCCGATGATTACGGCTTGCATAATGTTACCTATACGGGCAAACCCGGAAAGTTAATCGGCTGGTTACGACAAAAGAAATTAAAACATGTCCTGGATGACAAAAAAAGCCTGACCGGATTTATACTGAATTTGTTAATCAAGCCGGGCTTTGAGCAAAAACTGATACCTGCAGGCGTTAAATCGGACTACTCAATCCTTGATATAGGTTCAGGTGCCGGGAAGATTCTTCTGAATTTGAGAAATAAGGGTTTCAAAGATATAACCGGAACAGATATCTTCATAGATAATGACCTGATCTATGATGAGTGCCTTAGGATCTACAAAAAGGATCTGGCCGGGATTGAGGGGCCATATGATTTTATCATGATGAATCATTCGCTTGAGCATATGCCTGAGCAGGATGTAGTATTCGGGCATCTCAGGAGGCTCATTAAGCCGGGGAAAACTATAATGATAAGAATCCCTGTTAAAACCGACTCTATTTGGAATCTGTATGGTGTAAAATGGGGTTCACTGGATGCTCCCCGCCATTTTTATCTACACACTCTCAGGAGCATGGAAATAATTGCTGCAAGAAATAAGTTCAGCATAGAGAAAATTATCTTTGATTCAGGCAGTTACCAGTTTTATTCTAGTGAACAGATAATCAGGGATATTCCGCTTCGCTGCGAGAATTCGTATTACATGAATAAGAAATCGTCTCTGTTCAGCAGGTCGGAGATCAGAAGATTCGGGAAAAAGGCAGAGGAACTGAACAAAAATCATCAGGGAGATTGTGCCTGTTTTTATTTAAAACCATTGTGATAAATTCCGGAGATGCTTTCAAGACTAAAATCAACGGCTAAGAATTCTATCATTTACGGAGCTGGGAATCTCTCTTCGAAGCTTATCGGACTTGTCCTGCTGCCTCTTTATACCAGTGTTTTGCCGGTAGCTGAATTCGGAAAGCTGGCGATGCTTGAAACAACAGCACAGATACTGGTTGCAATTTTCGGATTAAGCCTTAATTCTGCATATTTCAGATGGTACTGGGACAAGGAATATTCCCAGAAACAGAAATCTATTTTCTACACCGTCTTCGTATTTCTTAGTTGCATATCGCTGCTGATGGTACTTGGCCTTACCGGGGCAGCGTCGAATCTTTCAGCCTTTCTTCTCGACAGCGCTCAGGATGCGAAGCTTATACGTTTAATGGTAATTACGACTGCCTTTGATATAATTGGCATCCTTCCGCTTACACTGATGCGCCTGCAGGAGAGACCTGTATTATTTATTACTTCCAATCTTATAAAATTCACAACAAACCTGCTCCTAACCATCTTATTCATTGTCAGATTTCACCACCGCCTTGAAGGGATCTATGAAGCGCAGATCATCGGGAATATCATTTTCTTTGCTTTCCTGTCAAAATACATCTGGAAACATATGGAATTCAGGTTTGAGATGAAAATCCTGAAGGAGATGTTATCATTCTCACTTCCCCTGATGCTGGCATCCATAGCAGGTTTTTTCATTACGATGACCGACCGTTACACTCTTAAATTCATGAACGGATTGGCACAACTTGGTTCCTACCAGTTTGGATTCAAGGTGTCGAATGCCATCAAGGTCATTGTCGTTAATTCGCTAAATTATGCAGTGCAGCCCCTGATTTACCGGCTGATGAATGAGCCTAACAATAAACGCTTTTATTCCAAGGTGCTTACCTATTCAGGGTTCGCCATCATGTATCTTGTCATTTTGATCTCCGTATTCGGGAAAGAGCTTGTAATGCTCCTGGCTCAGAAAAAAGAGTATTGGAATGCTTATATGATTATACCTTTCCTGTCGTTCGGGCTTTTTTTCGGATCACTCAGGGATACTTTATTCACAGGTTTGAGCTTTGCCAAGAAATCTAAGGTATCGGCAGCGGTTACGATATCATCTGCTGTAATAAATGTTCTATTAAATATTGTCCTTATCTTTTATTTCCAGTCAATAGGAGCAGCAGCCGCTACCCTCCTTGCCCAGTTTATTTATTTCTCCCTTGTCTGGAAATATTCACAAAAATATTATTTCATCCCTTTCGAGACCTACAAGATCTTCAAGATATTCCTTACAGGGGCTGTTCTGACTATGCTGGCAATGTTCGCCAATAACCTTCCGGTTCTCCCCTCGCTGGGAATAAAAATAGTTCTTGTTTCTCTTTTCCCGGTAGTTCTCTATTTCTGGAATTTCTATGAAGAAATCGAACTTGTAAAACTGAAGGAATTATGGATAAAATGGAGAAACCTTGCATCCTGGAAAGAACAGTTTAAAAAGAAGTCTTCTGGCGGAGCAAACGGGAATTAATTACTTTTATCATTTCAAATAACGGATTAATAAAATAATAATATGCAGATCAAGGATTATTTAAAACCGGCAACCCCGCATATAATAGCAATTGTCATCTTTTTAGCTCTTAGCGTCGTTTATTTTTATCCTGTACTGGAAGGAAAGAAACTCAGGGCAAATGACTCAACGGTCTCTCTGATCAACTCGAAGGAGATTTGGGACTTCCGTGCCAAGTACGATAAGGAACCGTTATGGACCAATGCCATTTTCAGCGGAATGCCGGCATACATGATCTCAACAAAATATCCGGGGAATCTTTTCACTCATGTCGATACTTTTTTTAAGAAGCTCGGAAACCCGGTTTCAGTTATCTTTCTTTCGATGGCAGGTTTTTATATAATGCTCCTCCTTTTCGGAGTAAATCCATGGCTGTCAATAGCAGGATCTGTCGGGTACGGATTATCATCATTCTTTTTCCAGGTAATCGCTGCCGGGCATAATACCCAGGCAATAGCACTCGCGTATATGGCTCCGATGATCGGAAGTGTCTGGTACGCTTACAGGCGGGATGCTGTTAAGGGAGCTTTGCTTACAGCATTTTTTCTTACCCTCGAAATAGTAGCAATTCATCCGCAGATGGCATATTACTCTCTGATATGTCTTCTTGTATTTGGCGTAACCGAATTTATCTTCGCGATAAGGGAAAAAACCATTATGAAATTTTTAAAAACATCAGCAATCCTGATTGTTCCTTTTATCATCGCCATCGGAATCAACTTTGCATTTCTTTACACTACATATGAATATGGCAAATATTCAACAAGAAGCAAATCAGAGCTCACAGCTCCTGCTGCCAATAAATCATCAGGTCTCGACCGTGATTATATTACTTACTGGAGCTATGGTGTTGGCGAGACAATGAACCTGCTGATTCCCGATTTCAAAGGAGGATCAAGTGAACCATTTGATCGTAATTCAGAGACATTTAAGGCTCTGAGACAAAATGGGAATGGACAGGCAATCAATCAGACTTCAAAATATTGGGGTACTCAGCCGGTCACCGCTGGTCCTCATTATGTAGGGGCAATTATTTTCTTTCTTTTTGTGCTTGGTTTAATAATTGTCAAAGGCCCTGAGAAATGGTGGCTTCTTGCTGCAACTTTACTGTCGGTAATGCTTGCCTGGGGCAAGAATTTTATGCCCCTGACTAATCTCTTTATTGATTACTTCCCCGGTTATAATAAATTCAGATCCGTAACTTTTATCCTTATAATCTCGCAATTCTGTATTCCACTTCTCGGAGTTCTTGCCCTGAGGGATATTTTCAAATCAGAGACCCCTAAAAAAGATTTTCTTAAAGCAGTGGCAACAGCTGCCGGGATTACTGGAGGGGTTGTTCTTTTAATAATGCTGATCCCCGGATTTGCAGGTTCGTTCCTTAATCCGTACGAAAGCCAATATCCGGATTGGCTCAGAAGTGCCCTTGTAGCAGATAGGAAACATTTGCTTGAAAGTGATGCCTTCAGGTCTCTTGTCTTCATCATTCTGGCATCCGGAGTAATTATGATGTTCATGTACGACAAGCTTCGCAAGGAATATGCTGTTGCATTAGTCGGGGTTCTGATTCTTTTCGATTTATGGAGTGTCGACAGGAGATATCTTAACTCCGACAACTTCCAGAACCAGACAGCAAATAACAAATATTTTCCTCCGACTGCAGCCGATTCATATATTTTAAAAGATCCTTCATATTTCAGGGTATGGAACCACTTAGTTTCAACTTTCAATGATAACTCACCCACTTCATATTTTCATAAATCAATAGGCGGGTACAACGGAGCCAAAATAAAGAGATACCAGGAACTTATTGATTCTGCCATAACGGGGGACATGAATATGTTCAATTCTGTCGGAGGAAATGCCAAAACACTTGATGATATTTTACCGGTATTTGACAAAACGTATACTCTCAACATGCTGAATACAAAGTATATTATTTTTAATCCGGATGCACCTCCTATTGTTAACCCAAAAGCTCTCGGCAATGCCTGGTTTGTAGAAAAGCCTGAAATTGTCGAGAATGCTGACATGGAGCTTTCGATGACCGGAAGAACTGATCCTTCAAAAGCAGCCGTCATTGACAAGCGTTTCCATGACCAGGTGACTAAATCTGTATATCCCACGGAAGAGGGAGATAATATCAAGCTCCTGACTTATGAACCTAATGAGCTGGTTTACAAATCCTCGGCCAGATCAGAAAAGCTAGCTCTCTTTTCAGAAATATATTACCCCGAAGGATGGAAGTGTTATGTCGACGGGAAGGAGTCAAAATACTTCAGGGCCAATTATGTTCTGAGGGCTATGATCGTCCCGGGAGGCGATCATGAAATAAGATTCACCTTCAAACCATCTTCGTATTATACAGCGAATAATGTTTCACTTGCAAGTTCGTTCATCTTTATCCTTCTAATAGCAGGATATGTGGTAATCAGGATCAGAAAAAAATAACACTTTCTCATATGGTCCATTACGATAAGTGTCCACTCTGCAATTCTGAAGATATCAGGGACCGGTTATATGTCACTGATCACTTCCTTACCGGAGAAAAATTTGCATTGACGCAGTGCTCCGGTTGCGGATTATTATTTACCCGGGATCATCCTGATAGTTCTGAAATAGATCGTTACTACGAGTCAGCCGAATACATTTCGCATAATGATTCTGCCGGTGGATTTTCTGCTTCTTTATACAGGATCGCCAGAGAATTCATGTTGAGAAAGAAGAGAAAAATGGTCTATGGGAAGACCGGTTTGAAAAATGGAAATATACTTGATATCGGCAGCGGAACAGGCTATTTTCTTTCAACAATGAAAACAAGAGGATGGAATGTGAAAGGGATAGAGATCAATGAAAAAGCACGTGCTTTTTCGATAGCCAAGTTCGGGCTTGATGTACTTCCTCCTGAAAGCCTCAGCCTATTGCCTCCTGATTCATTTGATGCAATTACCCTTTGGCATGTATTGGAACATTTTCAGGATCCTTTTGTTTACGCCTCCGAAATAGGACGATTGCTTAAGCAGGATGGAGTCTGTCTTGTAGCATTGCCAAACTATAGCTCTTTTGATGCCCGGCACTACAATGAATTCTGGGCCGCGTATGATGTACCCAGGCATCTGTGGCATTTTACGCCTGAGACTTTCAAACTGTTTGCTGAGAAAAATGGTTTCGCTATAATATCTGTCCGGAGCCTTCCCCTGGATGTAATTTATATTTCAATGCTTAGTGAGAAATACAGAGGGTCAGCGCTTCACTTTATCAGAGGGCTGATTACAGGAGTATGGTTTATGGTATTGTCACTCTTCCGAAAATACAGGAATAGTTCACTAGTTTATGTATTAAAAAAGAAGGAAAATTAGTACCTGTCAAGCCACCTGTATTTCCTTGAACTGTCTCCGAACTTTACTGCCATGGTTATTTCGTGGGTTCCGTATGTTATACGTTGTATCTCCTGCATTGTGAAATCGAAAGCGTAGCCAATAAACAGGTTCTGGTATTTGACTCCCACATTCGCGATTATAGCTCCACTGGTCCGGTAGGCAAGCCCTGTCCAGAATGCCTGCTTATAAATATATGTAATCCCAATATCAGCCTGTGGCTTAAGCTGCTCCGACATAACACAAAGAAGCGATGGCTCAAGGTCTACATAATTGTTGAGCTCAAGGTAATATGATCCGAAAAGGTAATAATGGCGGTCAAGCTTATAATTCTTATAGGCATAATCTCCCACCTTCAATGAAGCTTCAAAGAGTTGGTCGGCAGAAAATCCGACACTGTACCTGGAATTGAGAAGGTACACTCCGCAGGTAGCATCAGGTACAAAAATTCCACGCCGGAGATCATTATTCATCCACGGTTCATTTGCCATATCTTCGAAATTGATCGCTTTTTCATCTATTTTGAAGTGATAGCCTGTAAAAGCCAACCCCATCGATAGCTGTGTCGAATTTCGAAGCCACAAGTGATATGAATACGAAAACTGGAATCCCGTTCTCTGAACTATCCCGTTTTTATCACTGAATACGAAGCCGCCAAGACCAACCCTCCCGTCAGACTTTGGCCTGTAAATTTGTCTGCCTCCTCCCGCATGCTTGAATTTCAAACCACGCTTTAAGATCCTTCCCTGTCCGCTGAAAGAAAATGTTTGCGGGGCTCCGTAATACCCTACCCACTGCTCCCTAGCTGTCAGGTTGAAGCTGGTATAACCGTCACTTCCTGCAACAGCCGGGTTGATCAGGAACTTGTTGTAAAGATACTGGCTGAATATTGGCAGCTGCTGCCCGGAAGCAAAATTGCAGGCCAGTAAAAACAATAATATGTATACTGCTCTTTTCATCTTACTATTGTCACATTGCCGACAATCGGTTTACGTCCATTATGCAGGTCTATAATATAATGGTATGAATCTATCGGCAGAGCAGCTCCGTTGCTTGTGCCATCCCATGGATCAGGATATCCTCTCGCCGATCTCCATAAAGTTTCGCCCCATCTGTTGAAGATCATTATTTCGACATTCGGATAGAGTTCAATATACCCTATATTCCAGACATCATTTATCAGGTCACCATTGGGAGAAATTGCATTTGGAATGACAAGGCAGCTCTCCTGTTGCGGCTTAAGATCGATAGATTTACTTATTACACAATTATTCAGATCTGTCACTGTCAGCCTGTATATGCCAGGAAGAATATTTGCAAGACTATTCCCTGTCGACCCATCGGGGGACCATTTGTAAGTATAATCTGTACCGACTACCCCTCCTGTAACTGTCGTACCGATTGCACCGTCAGGTTTGTCGGGACACCATGGTTCAGAAACCGAGAAGGAGAGCTTAAGCGAATCAGGTTCTGTGAGTTTAATGGTTGAATCTGTGCTGCAACCATTGGAATCAGTAATAGCGACTTTGTAAATACCTGCGGGAATATCTGTCCTGGTCTTTGAAGTCGAACCATCTTGCCATAGGTACCCGACAGAACCAACAGCGTGAACCGGAGTAATGTCGATTGAACCTGTTTTTCCTCCGGCGCAGTTGATGCTATATGAGCCAGCGTTACTCTGCGAAGTGTCGATCATCATATAAAGCTTACCTGGCTCGGAAAGAGAAATAGTTTCGGTTGCCTTGCAGTATTTGGAATCGACTATTTCAAGGTAATAATCTCCGGCCCCGACTCCTGCAATATTCTGAGATGTTCTGGTCGATAAGTCCGGATATGTCCATGTAAATGAATACGGCGCTGCTCCCTGGGTAGGTGTAATATTTATTGATCCATCAGGCGAAGACATCCCGTTGCAGCTTATATTAAACCCATTGTGGCGGGATAAAGTTTTAGTATACAAAACAGGAAGCGGATTATTTATTATTACACTATCATTCTTCACACATCCGTTTGCATCAATAACTGTAACACCATAATTTCCCTGGGTCAGTCCTGAGATGTCTTTAGTTGTCTCTCCGCCTGGCGACCACAGGTATGTGTATGGAAAAATGCCTCCGGATACTGTAAGGTCAATCGAACCATTATTAAACAGAGGTGCAGTGCATGTAATATCGGTTGCAACCGGACTCGTCAGTAATTTCTGTGGTTCTGTAAGGACATAGACCTTATGAATAAGGCAGCCATATGCATCAGTTACATCAAGTGTATATGTGCCTGCAGTTAATGCTGTCTGGTCTTTCGCTCCAGGTACAATGCCGGAGCCGTTGGATGTGCTCCAGTTATAGATATATCCACTGCCGCTGCCCCCTGTAACGGTTATGCTGATTGACCCTGAATTGTCTTTGTTGCATTTGATATTTTTTCCACTATAATCCGACTCGATACCAGTTATGCTAAGCGGCAGAGGTTCAGTCAGACCAAATGAGGGTAATGTTGAAAGTGGTGGTAATTTAAGAACGCACCCGTTCGCATCAGTGATTTTGCAAACATAGGTTCCTGCAATAAGATGGCTGATATTATGGGTTGTGGCAGTATATGATGCTGAGTCAGTCCAGAAATAGCTATATGGCAGAGTCCCTCCGGTGACTGTTATATCGATGCTTCCGGTATTCCCGCCTGCACATGAAATGTTATATGCATGATCCGGAGTGTATGAACGCACGGAGTCAGCCAGTATCATCCCTGTCGGTTCAGTCAGAGTGAAGCTTTTAGCTATAGTGCAGAACATCTCGTCAGTGACAGTCAGAGTATATGTCCCGGCTGTTAAATTTATAATATTGTCAAGGTTGTCGGGTCCGCTGAAACTTCCATCAATGGTTGTCCACTTGTACGTATAATTCCCGCTGAAAATGCCGTTACCGCCAGTCACTGAAGCCTTGATGGAACCGTCATTGTATCCTTTGCATGATACAATGTGAGTTGTACTGAAATTAATCTTTATGGTATCGGGAGGAATGATATCGGCATCGATGGAGTCTTTACATCCATTAAAATCCGTGATTTTTAGTACATAATTTCCTGATGCCAGATTACTGTAATTATGTATTATATTATAATTGGAAAAAACACTATCAACAACAACAGTACCATTATGGAATATCTTGTAATCAAATGGAGGAACACCTGAGGTAACGCCTTCCTTAACAGATATTTTACCGTCATTGCCATACCAGCAGGAGGTTCCGTAACCCGGACTAGGCGGTAGTTTGGCTGCAACAGTGATAATCGGATCGATCTTAGCACCTGCAGGTATTGTTATAGCATCTGCATTAAAAGTGGTGCAGCCGAGACTATCGGTTGCATCAATATCATACATCCCGCTTCTTAAACCTGCATGATAATTAAGATTCCAACCATGGAACGAATAGCCGGCAGGACCAACCCAATTCAGATAATAAGATCCCGCACCCTTATTGGTAGTCACGAGGATTGCAGCATCAGACCCGTTTTCACATGGCGGATAATGTGTGATTGTTATTGCCTTAATGGGATAAGGATGAATATTAACTTTTACAACA
>PMIG01000390.1 GCA_003157055.1 Bacteroidales bacterium
TCGAAGGGAAATCTGTTGCAGTTGTTGCAAACCAGACTTCAGTGGTTGGAAAAAAACATCTTGTTGATACACTTATCTCTCTGGGTATAAAAGTCAAGCTCATATTTGCACCGGAACATGGATTCAGAGATCTTGCCGATGCTGGAGAAAGCATAAAAGATGGCCGCGATCCTCAAACTGGCTTACCAATTATAAGCCTATATGGAAATCATCAGAAACCAAACGCTGCCGATCTATTTGGAGTTGATTTGGTTTTGTTTGATATTCAGGATGTTGGGGTAAGATTTTATACTTATATATCAACACTTCATCTTGTAATGGAAAGTTGCGCCGAAAACAGGATCCAGTGCATTGTTCTTGACAGGCCAAATCCGAACGGTTATTACATTGATGGAAATATTCCGGATACATCTTACAGATCATTTGTTTGCATGGATCCTGTTCCGGTGGTGCATGGAATGACGGTTGGTGAATATGCTCAGATGATTAATGGGGAAGGATGGCTGAAGGAGGGAGTCAAATGCAATCTGACAGTTATTAAGTGTAAATATTACACTAATAAAACTTTATATGAACTTCCGATAAAACCTTCTCCGAACCTGCCAAATCAAACTTCAATCTATCTTTATCCTTCATTATGCTTTTTTGAAGGAACGGTGGTCTCATGCGGGAGAGGAACATCTTTCCCATTCCAGGTTTTTGGAGATCCTAAACTTCCTGACAGTGGTTTTAGTTTTATTCCTGCCAGCCTTCCGGGAGCAAACAATCCGCCGCATCAAGGGGAAAAGTGCTATGGGAAAGATCTGCGGGATGCAATCAAAATAGGAATCGTCCCTTCTCCGAAACTTGATCTTGAATGGATCATTGAAGCATACAAAGATTATCCGGATAAAGAGAAGTTCTTTACAAAATATTTTGATGTTCTCGCCGGTGGACCAACTCTCAGGGAGCAGATTCAGAAAGGAATGTCAGCTGATGAGATAAGGGCGGCATGGCAGCCCGGGTTGAAGAAATATCAGACGATTCGTAAAAAATATCTTTTGTATAAATAATTTATTTTCCACCTCACGCCCTTCGACCACCGAAGCCTTGGCGAAGGTGGTCCACACCCTATTCCTATGAATTCTTCACCAGCTTTACAATACCTGCAATAATAGCCTCGGGTTTTGGCGGGCAACCAGGTATATAGGCATTTACAGGGATGATCTTATCGACTGGTCCGGCAAAAGTATATCCTTCGGCAAAAATTCCTCCGGTACAGCCACAGGCGCCAATAGCCACAACTAGAATTGGTTTTGGAGCCTGATTATAAATCTCCAGTAGTCTCTCCTTATCACGCGTATTAATAGACCCATTTACAAGCAGTACATCAGCATGCCGTATGCTTCCAACGAGTAATATCCCAAAGCGTTCCAGATCATGACGTGGCGTCAGGCAATCAAGGATTTCAATATCACAATTATTGCATGATGCTCCTCCGAAGTGGAACACCCAAAGAGATTTTTTAAAGCAATAACTTTTAAAGCCCACGATTTATAAGGTTAGTAACCAAAATATATCAAAACAATTGCAATAACTGCCAGCATATTCATCCAGATCAGGAAGAAGCTCATTGCCTGCTTAATTTTAATTCTTGGATTGGTGTTCCTGATCAGAGTCAGGATAAGAACTACAGCCAGAACTTTCAGAACAGCCCAGAGAATACCTATTCCTTCCAGCCTGAATCCCTTCATTAGCAGACATATAATAAATGCAGGCAGAACAAAAAGCATTATAAATTTTGCCAGCTTAATAAAAGCATAAGCTGTACCGGAATACTCAATAAATATTCCTTCAGTTATTTCAGCTTCGGCCTCAGGCATATCGAATGGCACAAAAGCTAGTTTTGCCTGGATACAAAATATCCCGACAATAAAGAGCAGCACGCCGGAGATGCTTCCAATGAAAGCCGTTCCGGTTTGCTGTGTTTGTATTATTGTATATAGGTCAATCTGTTGCCGGCATTTCATTATTACCCCTGCAATGACAAGCAGAAAGGTCAGCTCATAGCTTAGAATAAGCTTCATTTCCCTGGATCCTCCTACTGCGGCCAGTGGATTGCCAGAAGCGATCGCACCAATTATATATGAGAATGATGGGATAGTGAGCAAATAGAATATTACCAGCAGATCGCCTTTAAAACCTGTAGTAATATTAAATAGCGGCAGCATAATAAAAACTCCTGCCGCTGTGGCTCCAAAAACAGCAAAGACAGGAGCAAGCAGAAAGACAACAGGTGATCCATACTTAGGCAGAATGGTTTCCTTTACAAGCAACAGTTTAAAAAAATCGTAAAATGGTTGTAGGACAGGAGGCCCTTTTCGGAACTGAACCCTGGCAGTTATTTTCCTGTCGAACCATGAGAGGAATGCCCCGGTCACACCTGCGAACAGGAGCCCGGGAAAGACAAGAAAATAAAACAGATTTGCTGCCATTACCTCTTATTTATTTATTTTCAGTAACATATAAAT
>PMIG01000278.1:0-2791 GCA_003157055.1 Bacteroidales bacterium
GCTCAGAGTGATGGTCAGGTAATTTTCATTTGCATTAACAGGTATGAAAAGACCGGTTGCTATCGGCTGGTAGTGGTTCATAAGCTCATCAGGCAAATGGCCAAGCTTTGCAAGCGCCATGTTGCTGAAGTATGCCGAGAAGTTATTGTGCATATCATATTTGTCAGCCAACTTGCAAACTTCCTGCCATCTTCCCCGGGATGATTCATAATAAAGCCTGAGTATCTTCTCCATTGTAAAATCTGAATGCAGCAGGATACCTGACACCAGAAGGCCTGAAAGTACCAGAAACTCAATTGAAAGCAGGATAATAGAATGCATCTCCCCTTCCTTCTTCCTGTTAAAGAGTACCATCAGGCTTATTATAACTAATGTTCCGATGATCGGAAAAAACTGCCAGATTACAGGATTCCTGGTCATTTCCGACAGGTAAGCATAAGACTGCGCCGTCGTCAGCAAGTATTGACTCCTGAGGACGAGAGGTACAAAAATTGCAAGAATGGCCAGAAAAGACGAATTGAGAAACATCCCTGGCCGGCTTCTCTGAGAAATTTCGTAGCAGATACCAATAATTGCCAGGATATAAAAGCTGCTTCCTGCAAGGACGTATAAAAGAGGTGTCAGAATAAATCCGGCTGCAAACCTTGCCTTGGAAGATCGTATGGAAATGTAAATAAGTGTAATAGTTACACTTATTATCAATGCAATTATATTTGACACCGGATATTCCAGGTCACACAATGCTATCCAGCCTAAGATTACCGGAACAAGAGGCCAAAAGAATGAGACTCTTCTGCCTGTGATTTTGTTCAATGTAACCTTTAAGACGAACCAGAGCATGATCAGCGTGCCTGTGATTATTACAGCACCGCCCCATTTCAGGTAATAGAACTGCGTGAGGAAATCACCAATATATGAAGCAAGGAAAGCCGGCTTTGAGAGATAGACGGTAAAATGGTCGAAGGTCAGCAGGAAAACCTGAAGCTGTTCTGTAAAAAACAGATGGTAATTATAAAAGAAACCAAAAAAGAGCAGGCAGCCGGTGAAAAAGAGTGCTGGAATTATGATTCCGGGAATTATATGTTGTTTTTTTTCTGCCATTCCGGTTTATATCAATCAATGGCTGCTTCCGCTTTCGACCTGTACTCCTGGCGTTTTCCTGACAAGCTTTTCTACTTCATAAGGATCCAGATGAACCGGACCTTTAACCAGCTCCGGCACATTGTACGAGAACAGGTATAAATCATAGAATGCCGGATCTTTCTGAGGCAGAAGAAATGGTTTACAGTCTTTCCCGTTTTCATCGATAAATCCAATATAGGGTTTTGCATATAACCCATCACCTCTCCTGCTTGTGAAGACTACCCATCTTCCCTCAGACGACCACGAATGATAGCTGTCGACATTATCGCTGTTAAACCCTGAAAGAGGCTCATATTTACCTGTTTTAAAATCAAGTAAGTAAAGATCAGCCTCAGGGTTGTAGCTCGGAAAACAGCCATAGTCAGCCATGCAGAACATCAGGAACCTGCCATCGGGAGAGATCCTCGGGATTGAGATGCTCTTATTAATAGCATGACATGAAATTACAGTATCAGCAGTTTCGCCTAGTTTGCCGGTAGCCGGATCAAAGGATACGGAACAAAGGCTGTACCTGATGCTTGAAAATTTCTGCGGCAACTGAACGGAATCAGCGCTGCAATAAAAAAGCTTAAGCCCGTCCGGCGAAAAGCAGGGGAAAGACTCAAATTTCCCCGCTGCCGATAATGCCGGGGAGGTAAGCATTATGTTTTTCTCAATATCGTAAACGAAAACATCCGATCTCATATCCACAGCTGCTGCTCTGAAATTGCCGGCAGCATGGAAGATCTGATTTACCCTGTTTACGGAAAATGCTATATATTTCTTTGAGGGATGCCAGTACGGGAATGCAGCGGCTCCAAACATCTTTTCCGTTTTGGTATTCAGCTTCCGGACTTTCCCGTTCTGCAGGAGAATTGTTCCCGGGAGGCTCTCGCGAAGATGAAAAACCATGGTTGAAGGATCGTTCGAAGCAAAAGAATGACAATTCATGCATGTTCCGGGCAGCACCCTGCTATCAATCAGCGTTTCAACGCTGAAGCTGCTCAGCGACCTCTGGTATATTCCCATCTGATTCCAGTTCTGGAAACCAGGCATGATCTTCCTGTAGACCATGTATCCGTCAACCGGAATTCCTGAAACGAAGATGCTGAACGGCTTGTATTTTTTCAGGTGGTTTCCAGAGAGTACACTCACGGTAATCCCGATTGTATCATTTCTGTTTTCCTTCATTATGCGCTCCCAGGCTTTAATTGGGAAAATTGCCCTGGCACCGCGGAATGCCATTTCTGTTTTTTTCGATCCGGCCGATATTGTGACAAAGAGCTTGTCGCAAGTTTCATTTATCCTGAAATTCAGCGGTGCAATGTTATACGGGACAGTCACGTCGGTATAATCAGGGAATATAGGGGGCATGCTGCCAGCCTCTTCCTGAACCAATTTTTTACCAGGATTGCAGGCTGCAACAAGAATCATTAAACTCAATATGATAAACCGGGTTATCTTCATTATACTACTTAAAATCAATATAATACCAATAAGTTTTACCGAAATCCCTTGAAGTTTTCACTTTAGCATCATTCCCCGACTTATTGCAGATATCCGAAAACGATCTGAAATTATTCGTGACAATATTTTTTACCGGAAAATTAAGAAGCTGGGGCGGAGTTTCCGGGGAGACGGAATTAATAAAAACGGCAGCTTCCTGAAA
>PMIG01000278.1:2819-3821 GCA_003157055.1 Bacteroidales bacterium
AGTTCTCTCCATTCAGGATGACTGTCAATTTCATTTTCCTTGCCAAGGGATGCCAGGCAATCATTCGCCCATCTGCGGTAAAACAATGTATGACTCAGCGGCACAAGGTATTTTCTTGCAATATCGTACTGCCCGTTTAATATAAAAGTCTCTGCAACGCGTCTGAATGATCTTGAAGGATACCTTGCATCAACTGTCGATTCGACAGTCTCCATGGCAAACATCTGCGCAAAGTTTATAAAACCCATATAATAAAACGGTTCGCTTGCGATGAATGGTGTCATTCCTTCGCGATAATAATTCAGGAAAAGGCTTTTACTATTCTGGTTAAACCGGAGCATTTCTGAAGAGAGCCGTCCGGTCTTTGCAAGTGCAAGATTTACTGCAACAATCGACACAGCACTTTCCGGCTTTTCTTTTTCAGCAATCCTGATGATTTTGTCCCATTTCTTGTTGTATACAAGGTTCTCATATCTTATCTCTTTCTCACGACCAAAATCAGCATATTTAAATACCCCGCCTGCAAAAAAAGATATCAGGAGTACTAACAGTATAACAGTGGAAATGTCATACTGTCTTTCAGACATTCTGATATGCAGTGAGTTCCGAATGATAATTGCAAGAGGGTAAAATGAAAATATAAGTATCAGGGGTAAAGGGAAGAATATCCTGATCTGGTAATAAGCTTCGGATATGAATGATTGCAACAGAGTATCGTAAAAAATAAACTTTCTGGCCAGTAACGGCAAGCCAAGGGATAAGAGAAGAACAAGAATCAGAGCTAATGGCAAACCTGTTGTTCTTTGTTCCTTTTTACCACCGATAATAAGCATCAGCTCACGAGTGAATATGCATGATGCGAACACCAGATATGAGGCACCTGCGAGCCAGTAAAGAACTGATATTATCACAAGTAGTGCAATAATCCTCTTTCTCCTGCCATTAATTTTCAGGTAATAATTAACCCAGGCCAGAGACAAAACCAATCCGACCACGCCAGAG
>PMIG01000327.1 GCA_003157055.1 Bacteroidales bacterium
GTATCCCTGAAGGTGACCAGTATATATTCATCAGCAACAATTACCTTGTTAAGGTCGCCTCTTACCTTTTTCCCTTCCTCTATGGCAAGCGTCACCGTGATTGTTCCTTTTTTATCTTCAAGGGCCTGTATTGCGTTGGTTAAAAGGTTCAGGAAAACTCTGAAAAGCTGGGTGGGATCGGCAAATACAAATTTCTGCTTGTCCCTGTAATTACTTCTGATGGTTATGCTCGGAGGTGCTGCCGATTTCACAAATCCGATTGTCTCCCTGAGTACCTCATAGACACTGACCGGAACTTTTTCCTGTTCCACCTGCCTGCTGAATGTGAGAATCTGGTTTGTAAGAGACCGGGCTTTATTTACAGCTATCTGAATCTTAGAGACTTTTTCTGACAAAGGTGAGTGACCGGGCAAGTCTTCAATCAATAATTCCGAATATCCTGATATAGTAGCAAGAATATTATTAAAGTCATGTGCAATTCCGCCGGCAAGAGATCCGATAGTCTCAAGCTTTTGCGCTTCGAGAAGCCTGTTTTCAAGCATCAACTCACGTGAAGAATCCTCAAATGCAAAATCAAAGTAAGATGGATTCCCTGATTCATCAAGTGCCATAAATCCGCTGATCCGGCAAACAATTTCTTTCCCCTTACATGTTTTTAGCGGAACTCTGCCAAAAGATTTTGGCTTACTGTCGGCAAGCTCTTCGACATGCATGTCAAAGATTTCTTTCTCGGCATAATAATCCCTGAGATTTGTGGAATAGAGAGAACTCTCGCTTCGGCAATCCATAATCACCAAAAATGCCTTGTTACCGTGAATGATCCTGCCGTCGGGCCTGCACCTCAAAAAACCTATCGGAAGGTTTGTCTCAAACTTCTTGAATTCTTCTTCCTTTTCAATGGCAATTTTTTCTGTAAGCTTCAGGTCAGTAATATCGAATGTCTCGGCCAGTAAATGAGTTATCTTTCCGGCGTCAGAGGGGAAAGGCCTGAAAATCACTTCAAAGAATCTTTTGCCGGCTTGCGGAGTCATGAATGAGGCTTCATACTTTACCGTGGCACCACCAAAACACCTGTCAATATTATGCTTGATACTATTAGAGAATGTCTCCTTACCCCATACATCCGAAAGGGATTTGCCGATAATGGAATCGGCCATACCCCTATGCGCTTTGCAGAATGTAGTATTTACCTTGACATAGACATAATCGCGGTCAATTACACTGATCATTGACCTTGAATTGTTAAAGATGTGATCGGCATAATATTTTTCCCTGGAGAGAAATTCCAGCGATGAATGAAGATCAGTTTTATCCTTTTCCTGTTTCATTACTTTATTTGTAATAACACATAGCTAATCTCAAATGGCAATCAGTTGATATCAAGATTAAAAGTTTTCTTAAAATCTTTCAGGACAGGATATTTCGCCTGGAGATAATTATACTTCTGTTCATCACTGTAAATTATATCATTGGTTTCAGACTGGTCAACAGCAGTAACAATATCAAGGTCAGATAAAATGAATTTATTCTCAAGAAAGTTTATCAGACGCTGTTTATAATTTAGCAGGAAAAGGTCTTTCTGGGCCGCATTGCTTAAGTGTATCGTTAAAGTGTGTTCATCTTCAAGCTCAGGAGTAATTGACTTAAACATACTTGTTATTCTTGTTCCGTCGCTTTTAAGTTTGTCAATAAATTCCTGCCATGCCGGTGTGAAATTTTCGGCAGAGAGATTTTCCCTGATGCCCTGCATGGGAGTGACTACTGAACCGGTAACAGGTTCCTTTGAATTCGAAGGATGATTCACTTCAGGCTCTCCGGCTTCTGTAATTATATCCTTGATTGAAAATGATTTTGCAGGCTTTTCAAAAACCGGGACGTGTTTTCCAGATGATGGATCCTGCCTGCCGGCAGATTTTCTGACAAACTCGTTCTCCTGCCTGCTGATTTCCGGCTTTGATGGAACCGGATGTTCCTTTTCGGATTTAGTCAGCTCAATTTCGTCAGACTTTTTTTTTTCAGTTGCATCCCGTGACTCCGTCATGATAAAACACAGTTTTATCAGACAGAGTTCAATATGCAATCTTGGATTCTTGCTGTTCTTATATGATATATCACAATTGCTTCCTAAATCAAGCGCTTTGTAAAGAAAATCAACCGGGCAGAGGAGAGTCTGCTGCAGATATCTTTGCTTTATCGAGGGAGCTGCCTCCAGCAACCGGAGAGTCGATTCATCCTTGCTCACAAGAAGGTCGCGAAGGTGGCTGTTCAGTCCCGAGATGAAGTTATGACCGTCAAATCCTTTCTCCAGTATTTCATTAAAAGTTGTAAGGATCAGTGCCACATTCCCTTCAATGGCTGCATTAACGGTGGTGAAATAATATTCATAATCGAGCACATTAAGGTTATTGATGACATCCTTATATGTGATATTTTTTCCGCAAAGGCTGACTATCTGGTCAAATATTGACAACGCATCCCTCAGGGCTCCATCAGCCTTCTGCGCAATAGTATGAAGCGCATCATCCTCGGCTGTTACAGATTCATTCCTGGCTACATACATAAGCCTGCCTACAATATCGTCAATGCGAATCCTGTTGAAGTCGAATATCTGGCATCGCGATAGTATCGTAGGTATTATTTTATGCTTCTCTGTTGTGGCAAGGATAAAAATTGCATGCGAGGGGGGCTCCTCCAGTGTTTTAAGGAAGGCGTTAAAAGCCGAGGATGAAAGCATATGAACCTCATCTATGATATATATGCTGTACTTTCCAATCTGCGGGGGTATCCTTATCTGGTCGTTAAGGCTCCTTATATCCTCCACTTTGTTATTTGAGGCAGCATCAAGCTCGTGTATATTGAACGATCTAAGCGTGTTGAACGAAAGGCAGGATTCGCATTTATCGCAAGCCTCTCCATTCTCCTTAAGGTTAATGCAGTTAATTGTTTTCGCAAATATCCTTGCACAAGTTGTTTTACCTACGCCCCTTGGACCACAGAACAGATAAGCCTGGGCTAGATGCCCGTTTTTAATGGCACTCTTAAGAGTATTTGTGATGGTATCCTGTCCAACTACCATGTCGAAAGTGGCAGGACGGTATTTTCGGGCTGAAACAATAAAATTCTCCATAAAATGATTGACTCTCTCGATAAAACTGATGATTATACAAATATAGTCAAAAGGCTTTTAAAAAGGGTAACTGTTGAAAACTAACAATCAGTGCTAAGACAATTTGAATGAGAACGAGGATAGACACTAATTTTCCGCCGATAAATTTTTGTTTAAATGAAAATAATTGTACTTTTGCGGACCAAAATCATTAAATTAATTAACAAATAGTTATTATGTTGAATCAGTACGAAACCGTTTTCATTGCAACTCCCGTTTTATCTGAGAACCAGATGAAGGAAGCGGTACAAAAATTCAAGAAGGTTCTTACCGACAATAGCGGTGAGATCGTTCATGAAGAGAACTGGGGCCTGAAAAAACTGGCCTATCCTATTCAGAAAAAGTCGACTGGCTTTTACTATCTGATCGAATTTAAAGGCGATGGAAGTCTCATTGAAAAACTGGAAATTCAGTATCGCCGCGATGAAAGAATTATCAGATTCCTGACATTCAGGATGGAGAAATTTGCCGTCGAATATGCAGAGAAAAAAAGAAAACAAAAAGAATCAGGAAAAACAAAGGAGGAATAAGATATGGCACAGAATGAATCGGAAATAAGATATTTGACTCCACCGAC
>PMIG01000126.1 GCA_003157055.1 Bacteroidales bacterium
TTTTTTATCTCCTCCTTCTCGATAGCCTGATAGGGACAAGCTGAAACGCAGAGGAAACAACCGACACATGAAGAATAGACCGGCGGAGCCGTACGGTTCACAACAGCAATCAGAGGATCACGGGTCAGTTCGTCCTGCGAAAAGAGACATGCAACCTTAACTGCAGCGCCTGAAGCCATTGACACCGACTCAGGAATATCGCGCGGTGACTGGCAAGCTCCCGCAAGGAAAATGCCTGCTGTATTCGTTTCAACCGGTTTTAGTTTTGGATGAGCCTCTGCAAAGAATTTATATGCATCATAAGAGACNNACCATATCAGCTTCGATATCAACAGGCATCGCCCCGAGAAGCGTATCAACACCCTTGACTATCAGCTTACCGTTCTTCTCATATATCCTTGAGACTCTTCCACGCACATAATTAACACCATCTTCCTCAATGGCGCGTCTTACAAACTCTTCATAGTTCTTNNCCTGCCCTGATATCCATATAGAATACATAGGATTTGCCTCCGTGGACCTTATGCTGGTAGAGCATTGCATGCTTGGCAATATACATACAGCATATCTTTGAGCAGTATGGAATTCCTTTAGCTTCATCGCGCGAACCGGCACAAGCTACAAACACGATATTCTGCGGCACTTTACCGTCAGATGGTCTGCGTATCTCGCCTAGCGTCGGCCCTGATGCTGATGCCAGCCTTTCAAACTGGAGGCCGGTGATCACATCTGGATATTTGCCATAACCGTATTCCGGAAAGAAATCGGGCTGTTTGACAGAGAAGCCTGTTGCAAGAACAATGGCACCTATCTCAATTTCCTCAATAGTATCCTCCTGGTCGAATCTGATTGCCTGAGTAGGACACACTTTCTCGCATATCCGGCATTTACCCTTTAAATAATAGGTACAATGCTCCCTGTCGATGACGGGTTTGTTAGGAACTGCCTGCGGAAAGGGAACATATATTGCCGTCCTCATGCCAAGACCCTCGTTGAATTCACTTGGTATTTTCTTTACAGGGCATTTGGTTGTGCAGAGCCCGCAGCCTGTACATAGTTTCTCATCTATACTCTTTGATTTCCTTCGGATCTTTACCTTGAAATTACCAATAAACCCATCGATACTTTCAAGTTCAGTATATGAGTATAATGTAATATTAGGATGCTGGGCAACTTCGACCATTCTTGGCGTTAGTATGCACTGTGAACAGTCGAGCGTCGGAAATGTCTCAGAAAGCTGCGACATATGGCCGCCAATAGAAGGATCCTTCTCTATAAGGATAACCTTATGGCCGGTATTTGCAATGTCGAGGCTTGCCTGGATACCTGCAATACCACCTCCAATTACCAGTGCTCTCTTCGTGACAGGCACCTTTATTGCATTCAGAGACTGGTTATACTTCACCTTTTCAACCAATATCCTTACGAGGTCTATGGCCTTTTCAGTGGTAGCCTCTCCTTTTTCATGAACCCAAGATACATGCTCACGCAAGTTGGCCATTTCACACATATATGGATTTAAGCCAGCCTCAGCGCATGCTTTTCTGAATGTCGGCTCATGCATCCTCGGTGAGCAGGCTGCAACGACCACACCAGTAAGTCCCTTTTCTTTAATCGCGCTCTTGATAAGACTTTGTCCGGGGTCTGAACACATGTACTTATAATCGACGCTGTATGCTACACCATCTAATTTACCTGATGTCTCCGCAACCCTTGCACAATCGACCGTTGCACCTATATTCTCACCGCAATGACAAACGAATACTCCGATTTTTGACATATGATTGTCTTAATATACTAATTAACTAAATAACCATTAGACTGTTACTTTAACAAAATGCCTGTCAAGACCAAGCACTTTCCTGTCGATGCCGACAGCAAGTCCGAGAACCTGGGTAACATACATAACAGGAATATCTACTTTTTCTCCCAGGTACTTGTTTATTTCCTTTCTGCGCATATCGAGGTTTGACTGACACATCGGGCAGGCAACAATTATAGCTTCTGCTCCACGATCTTTGGCATCGCCGACAATCATTCCTGAAAGCCTTCCAACTGAAGGGGTCCTGGAAATAGATAATCCGGCACCGCAGCATTCTGTCTTAAACGCCCAGTCGATCGGAGTTGCTCCAACCTTCAGCATTACCTCATCCATTGACTGTGGATCTTCCTCACGGTCGAATTTAAGTATTTCATGAGGTCTCACCAGAAGGCATCCGTAATAGCATGCCACTTTATGATCAAACGGTTTCACGACCTTTCCCTCGAGATTCGGTGTGATATATTTATCGAGCATCTGGATAATGTTCAGTATAGTAACGGTGCCTTTATATTCCATCCCGTTCACCTCCGAAATTCTATCCTTAAGTTCCTTGTCCTTCGCAAGTTCATATTGCGTAACTGTAAGCCTGCTGTAACATGCAGCGCACGGAACGACAACTTCAGTCAGCCCTTGCTTTTCAGCCAGGGAGAGTATCCTTGCAGGAAGAGCAAAGGAGAGTTCCCTGTTCATGTTATGTGCTGCTGTAGCCCCGCAGCAGTTCCAGTCCTTTATCTCTTCGATTGTGATATCGAATGCCTTTGCAACAGCAAGAACTGATTCAGCATATTCGCGGGATGATCCTTTAAGCGAGCAGCCTGGATAAAATCCGAGTGTCATATTATTAGTCTTTATGTTTTTTATTTGTTTTCCTGAATATTGATGCCATGCCTGATCGGTCCTTAATCATTTCAGGAAAAATTCCAAGCTTGCCTCTCTTCATCATTGGCAGGGCAAGATCCATGTCGTCAAATATTCTCAGGGTCCTTGTTTTATAATCGGCAAGAAGGCCTATTTCATAAAGTCTTCCGGTATATCTTATCGAATCAAGGAAGGATTTATGGAATGCAATGATCTCCTTTGCTTTGCGATTAGCCTTTTTTTCTTTGAGTGCTTTCTGACGAAGCTGGTCCATCATCTTCGGGATATCGATGCTCATGGGGCAGCGTGCAAAGCACATTTCACATGTGAGGCATACCCATATTGTAAATGAGCGCAGCACTTTTTCTTCAAGGTCCGGCCTTCCGGTCTGAAGCATTCTCATTACCATACTGGGCGGGTAATCCATTTCCAGCGCAAGCGGACAGCCGGCTGTGCATTTCCCGCACTGGTAGCACCTGGTGACCTTTACATCAGATTGTTCAAGCAATTCCGTTCCAAGTTCGGTAAGTGCTGAATGATGGTTATCTGAACTCATAATGCATATTTTAATTTCTAAAAGGGGACCACTTAAAAAGTGGCAGAAAATTAGCAATTTAAAATCAGAAAAGAACATGAATAAAATCATATTGCCTGAGACATTTCTTATTTCCTGTTTTTTGTTTTTTTTTTGAAAAAAAAGTTAAATTTGGCCTGACCTGAAAACAATTTACCTGTCTGGTCTTTTACTGATAATTATCATTTTTATTAACTGTTAATAATTTCACAAAGAATAAAAGAAATTATATTTTTGTGCGGCTTTCAATAAAACTAAATCCTTGTTTATGGGTAATCAATGGCTTGTTTTATTCTTCCTCGTAGGGGCTTTATTTGTAGGTTTGGTTCTTATCCTTGCCAATATAATCGCTCCCAGATCATTCAATCCCCAGAAATTTGAACCTTATGAATGCGGTATCCCGACACAGGGAGTTACCTGGCTTCAGTTCAGTGTTGGATATTATATGTTCGCGATCCTTTTTCTGGTTTTCGACGTAGAGACAGTACTGGTGTTTCCCTGGGCCGTAGTGATGAAAGAGGTTGGCATGGTTGCATTTATTGAGATATTGATATTCTTTATCATTCTGGGCCTTGGCTTATTATATGCCTGGAAAAAACATGCGCTTATATGGGAATAAAAGGAATGAAATATGAAGAGTTCGGGGATAATGAAAGCCTCGAGCTATTAAGGAAATCCGGTTCAAATGTTCTTTTGGTAACTATTGATGATGTCATTAACTGGGGAAGAAAGAGTTCATTATGGCCGCTTACGTTTGCCACGAGCTGCTGTGGAATAGAAATGATGCAGACAGGGGCACCAAAACATGATTTCTCAAGATTCGGAATGGAAGTGTACAGAGCCAGCCCGAGACAGGCTGATGTTATAGTTGTTGCCGGTACCATTGTAAAAAAAATGGCTCCTGTTCTGAAGCGTCTGTATGATGAGATGTCGGAACCAAAGTATGTTGTAGCAATGGGCGCATGCACTATAACGGGCGGTCCGTTTTGCCTTTACTCCTACACAGTTGTAAAGGGTGTTGATCAGATAATACCTGTCGATGTTTACATTCCTGGATGTCCTCCCCGTCCTCAGGCATTATTATATGGAATGCTCCAGCTTCAGCGGCTAATAGAAACCGAATCTGTGAAATCGAGGAAGATCAGGATTGCTTCTCACAATTACAAATGACAACATTATTTTTTCAGAAACCTGATTATCAATGGATAAAATACAATTAGCAGAATTTATTAAATCGCTCGACAGCGATCTTGAGGTAAAGGAAGGGAAACAGTACACGGAAGTAATAGTTCCTCCATCGAAAATACATTCATTGGCCAGTCAACTCATAGAGAAAGAAGAGACTTTGTTTGATTTTCTGGCTTGTATTACCGGTGTGGACTATGGACATGATCTGGGTGTTATATATCACCTTCGCTCTACAAAACACCAGCATATGCTAGTGATTAAAAGCCGTACTACCGACAGAGAAAATCCTCAATTCGATTCTGTGGCTGATATTTGGGAAACTGCTAATCTGCAAGAGAGAGAAGCATTTGACCTGCTGGGAATAAAATTTGTAAATCATCCTGACCTGAGAAGACTTTTTCTTACCAGTTCATGGGGGTTTCCGCTAAGAAAAGACTATGTTGATAATGATAATATTACCTCGTAATCTATGGAAGAAAAGGTAAAAGATACTGGCACTGAGGAGAAGCAGGATTATATTATTAATATAGGTCCTCAACACCCTTCCACTCATGGAGTAATGCGACTGGTAGTTTCACTTCAGGGTGAAACCGTTAAATATGTTGAACCACATCTCGGATATATTCACAGGGGAATTGAAAAGATGTGTGAGAGCCTTACATACCCGCAGATAATACATCTCACTGACAGGATGGATTATCTTTCTGCCCATATTAATAATGAGGTTTTTTGTCTTGCAGTGGAAAAGGCTCTGGAAATTGATATCCCGGACAGGGTAAAAGTGATTCGTACATTAATGTCTGAGCTTACACGTATCCAGTCACATGAACTCTTTTGGGCATCATACGGGATGGACCTCGGCGGACAAACCTGTTTCTTTTACGGGTTGCGTGACAGGGAAATGGTGCTGGATATATTTGAAGAGACGACCGGCGGCAGAATGTTAGTCAGTTATAACTGCCCGGGCGGGGTTATGTATGATTTACATCCGAATTTTCAGAAAAGAGTAAAAGAATTTCTGACACATTTCAGGAAAGTCCTCCCTGAATATGATGAAATTCTTACAAACAATGTGATTTTCCATGAACGAACTGTAGGAATCGGACCACTCTTGCGTGAGGAAGCTATTTCATATGGTATTACAGGCCCTTCAGGCAGAGCTTCAGGTTTCTCCTGCGATGTAAGGAAGCATGAACCATATAGTGCTTATGACAGGGTTAAGTTCAACGAAGTATTGTATACCGAAGGAGATGCATTTCACAGATATCTGGCGAGAGTTGAGGAGATGAGGGAATCAATGAATATTATTGACCAGTTGATAGATAATATTCCTGAGGGCCCTTATGCTGTAAAGATGAAACCTGTAATTAGACTTCCCGAGGGTGAATATTATCAGAGAGTTGAAACCCCACGTGGAGAACTTGGAGTGTTTATTATCAGCGACGGCAATAAGACCCCTTATCGCGTCCATTTCAGAACTCCAAATTTTGCAAACCTCTCTGTGCTTAACCATCTGGTAAAAGGTTTTAAAATTGCCGATCTTATTTCAATTTTCGGATCACTCGACTATGTTATTCCGGATATTGACAGGTAAAATAAGGCGAAAGGTGAAAGACTAAAGACAATAGATAAAAGACAAAAGATATGTTAACAAGCTTTGGCATTATTAATTATCTCTCAGCACAATCAGGACCATGGTGGAAAGTGTTTTATGATTTCACTTCACTCACCAAAAATATTGACGCCAGTCTGCATAACACAATGTCGCCATTCTGGACAACTGTTACGGAATTGGTTATTGTCGGAGTTCTTTTCATTCTGTTTTATGCAGTCATCGGACTTTTCCTGGTTTATGCAGAAAGAAAAGTATGCGCATTCATTCAAAACAGGCTTGGACCGAACCGTATTGGTCCGTATGGGATATTTCAGACAGTTGCCGACCTTATAAAACTTCTTTTCAAAGAGTTGATCCCAATCAAAAATGCAGATCATTTTCTGTTTAACCTGGCACCATACATTGTAATTATTGTGAATTTTATGGTTCTCGCTGCTATCCCGTATGCATTGGGACTGCATGCGATTGACTTAAATATTGGTATATTCTATGTCATTGCAGTTTCATCGATGAGTGTTATTGGAGTTCTTCTGGCCGGATGGTCAAGCATCAGTAAATATTCACTTTTAGGTGCAATGAGAAGCGGCGCCCAGATAGTAAGCTACGAGCTGTCAGT
>PMIG01000191.1 GCA_003157055.1 Bacteroidales bacterium
AGTTTCTTAATAGCAGCATCTCTGAATTTCCTGTATGTCCTGTAACAAGCAACTTTTACAATACCTACAGCCTGGTACCATTCAACCGGGAAAGGGGTATTGCCGGGAAAATTATCTTTTGCTCTTACGGCATGAATGCCATAGAGTGCATCGGAAGGGATCTTTTTCTTACCGAGCGCATCTTTTTCTATCCTGTAAATGCTCATATACTGAATCCTGACACTGGTCTTGCGTAAGCTATAACATCAGCCCCGGAGATATTATCCCTGGATAAGATGATCAATCTTTCGATGACATTCCGGAATTCCCTTATATTTCCTGTCCATGTTATTTTCTGAAGCTCCTTTAAAGCGTCTTTCTTTATTGTTTTAGGACTCATTCCATACTCCTTGCAGATCATGGAGTTAAAATGCTCAGCCAGGAGCGGAATATCTTCCTCACGCTCATTAAGAGAAGGCACATGAATGAGAATGACACTGAGCCTGTGATACAGATCTTCCCTGAAGTTGTTTGATTCGATTTCTTTCCTGATATTCTTATTAGTGGCTGTAATAATCCGCACATTCACCTGAATATCTTTATCCGAGCCAACCCTTGTTATCCTGTTTTCCTGGAGTGCTCTCAGCACTTTAGACTGGGCTGGAAGGCTCATATCGCCAATCTCGTCGAGGAANNATGATCCCTTTTCATGCCCGAACAACTCGCTCTCAATCAGTTCAGAGGGAATAGCCGCGCAGTTCACCTCCACGAATGGCCCTTTTGCCCTACTGCTCTTTTCATGTATCTGGTGTGCCACTAGTTCCTTCCCGGTCCCGTTGGCGCCGGTTATAAGTATCCTTGCTTCAGTAGGAGCAACGCGGTCGATCATCTCCTTTACCTTCATGATGGCATCCGACTCTCCGACAATCTCGTACATTTTACTGACCTTGTTTTTCAGAACCTGGGTCTGAGTAATAAGAGTCGATTTATCCATTGCATTGCGGATGGTAATGAGAAGCCTGTTAAGGTCAAGTGGTTTCTCAAGGAAGTCGTAAGCTCCCTTTTTTATTGCTTCAACAGCGGTATCAATATTTCCGTGTCCCGAAATCATGATGACGGGAGTGACAGGTGAAATGTCCATCAGCTTCTGAAGCACTTCAATGCCATCCATCTTCTGCATCTTAATGTCGCACAGCACCACATCATAGGAATTGACTGAAAAAAGTTCTATACCGGCGGTCCCGTTTTCAGCAAGGTCGACTTCATATTTCTCATACTCAAGGACATCTTTCAGTGTGTTCCGGATGGCCTTCTCATCGTCGATAACAAGGATTTTTGACATATTATTTTCGTTAAATCAACCCTCCCTTCTTCCACTTTACGGAATCTTCTTTTTGTTTCGACCTCTCAGGAGGGGATCTTTTATTATAGTCCCCTAATTAAATATTAGGGATTTACTTTTATCTTTTTCCTTTTGTCGTTTGTCTTAACCTCTATATGTTAGCCACTTCCATATCTCTTTCCACGAGGATTTCTTTCCATACATGAGAATGCCGGTCCTGTAAACCTTGGCCGCCATCCAGACAAATGCAAGGAATGTAATTAACATTATAACCATCGATACAGCTATCTGCCAGTAAGGAACGCCAAACGGTATCCTGGCCATCATGACTATCGGTGAAGTGAGGGGTATCATTGAAAACCAGAAGGAAATGGAGCTTTCAGGGTTCTGCATTGTTCCCATTGCCACAAAAAGTCCCAGGATGATCGGAATTGTCACAGGAAGCATAAACTGCTGTGTCTCTGTTTCATTATCGACAGCTGAACCGATTGCCGCAAAAATAGAGGCATAGAGCAGGTACCCGGTAATAAAATAGAATATGAATGAGGTTATTATCAGCAGCCAGTCCTGGTTCATTGCATTATCGAACATTTTTGAGACTTCAGCAAGCTGCGGATTGACCTCTGCAGGCTTATTTGCTGAGGTTGTTCCAGTGGCCTGCTGCAGCTGGTTGTCGGCCATAACGCTCTTTGGTATCATCTGGGATACTTCAGCGACATTACTCTTTTTCAGCACAGTTGTCTTTACCACACCCACGATCGCCGCAGTAAGGAAAATCCAGATTAGGAACTGGGTTAATCCAACCAGTGCAATCCCAACGATCTTACCCATCATTAGTTGGACAGGCTTTACTGATGAGACGATTACTTCTACGACCCTGCTTGTTTTTTCCTCAATGACACCTCTCATTACCTGTGCCCCGAACATGAAAACAAGCATATACATCAGAAAACCTCCGATATATGCCACTGCCATTGCTATTCCTGTACTTGTTTCAGTTGCCTTGCCGGAATCATCAATTTTAATTGTCTGCACCGACACTTTTGTCCTGATAGTCTTTAGAATTTCATCAAGATCCTTTATGTTGTAGCCAAGCAGCTTTTGTCTCTCTATCTCTTTTTCAAGAGAACCTTCAATGTGTTCGAGAAGATCAATTGGAGGTTGATTTTTTGAGAATAGCTGGATTGCATTTGGAGTGGTGGAGACTTCCGGAGAAATATAAAGAATGCCATAATATCCCGCCTGCTGGAAGTTCTTCTTAAGATCATTCATATCTGCATTATCGAGATAAACGTACTCAGCATCTTTCGTATTTGTGATGGCATTCTTGAAAATGACGGCTCCTTCTCCAACTACTGCAATCTTCTTGAATTGCTTGTCTTTATTCAGCATCAGGAGAGTAGGAAGGACGACCATGGAAGCCATAAAAACAGGGGCAAGGAGAGTCATTATTATAAATGACTTTTTTCTTACTCTCGTAATATATTCTCTTCTAATTATGATAGATATCTTGTTCATAGTATGAAAGTTTCATGGTTATTTGGCAATATTTACTTTACGGGCTTCAACGACCCTTATAAATATCTCGTTCATTGATGGAAGAGATGGATTGAACGAAATTATCTTTCCTGACTTCATCATCGTCTGTAAAATGTCATTAGTAGTGATGCTGTCTTTGGTTTTCAGTCTCATTATACTCCTGTTATTATCGTGCTGATGTTGCAGAATGCTGTAATGGCTATTATCCTCCACATTAACAGCTCCCTCAAATACAAGATTGTATTCATTTGCAGCCCAGGCTTTGCGGATCTCGTCAACCCGACCTTCAAGAATAGTTTTTGCCCTGTCAATCAATGTGATGTTATCACAGAGCTCTTCAACAGAACCCATGTTATGAGTTGAGAAGATAATTGTAGCACCTCTTTCTCTCAGAAACAAAATTTCATTCTTTACTACATTAGTATTAAGGGGATCAAAACCTGTAAAAGGCTCATCGAAAATTATAAGTTTGGGTTCATGCACTATTGTTGTAATGAACTGAACTTTCTGTGCCATCCCTTTTGAAAGTTCTTC
>PMIG01000011.1 GCA_003157055.1 Bacteroidales bacterium
GGCCCTCCCTAAAGGGGGACTAATTCTATAACATTTACTAGAATTACTCAT
Source organism: Bacteroidales bacterium (assembly GCA_003157055.1). Lineage (GTDB taxonomy): Bacteria > Bacteroidota > Bacteroidia > Bacteroidales > VadinHA17 > LD21. Next base: position 52 of record PMIG01000011.1, read on the forward strand.
TACTGAACAGTTTTAACCCCCCTTTAGGGGGGATGGGGGGCAGAATACTCAAGACCTTCGTTGATATTGGATTTTTATGCTTATTTTTGCAGGCTTTAATTTCCAGTTATCTCTCAGATATTTTAATAAATGATTACAGCATCAAATCTAAGTATCCAGTTCGGAAAGCGAATTTTATTTCAGGATGTTAATCTCATTTTTACCCCGGGCAATTGCTACGGAATTATAGGAGCAAACGGAGCAGGAAAATCAACTTTTCTGAAGATGCTTTATGGTGGCCTGGATTATCGCAGCGGGTCAGTCTCGTTTGGGCAGGGAGAAAGATTGTCAGTTTTGAAACAGGACCATTTTGAGTTTGACGAATGCGTTGTATTAGATACGGTTATGATGGGGCATACCCATCTTTGGGATACAATGAAAGAAAAGGAGCTTCTTTATATGAAATCTGATTTTTCGGATCTCGATGGGTTAAGAGCTTCTGAACTTGAAGAAAAATTTACAGAAATGGATGGATGGAATGCAGAGAGTAATGCTTCCAGCTTGCTAAGTGGTTTGGGAATAAAAGAGGAACATCATCACATACTATTGAAAGAACTTCCAGGAAAAGAAAAGGTAAAAGTGCTTCTTGCTCAGGCATTGTTTGGAAAACCTGATAATCTCTTGCTTGATGAGCCCACTAACGATCTTGACCTTGATACAGTTAACTGGCTGGAAAACTGGTTATCTGAATTTGAGAATACGGTCCTGGTAGTATCGCATGACAGACATTTTTTAGATTCAATCTGCACGCATATAATCGATATAGATTTTAGCAGGGTTCAACAATTTTCCGGTAATTATAGTTTTTGGTATGAGTCGAGCCAATTGGCACTCAGCCAGCAACTTACACAGAATAAGAAAGCAGAGGAAAAGAAAAAGGAACTTCTGGAATTCATAGCCAGGTTCAGAGCCAATGTCAAGAAATCAAAGCAGACAACAAGCAGGAAAAAGATGATAGAGAAGCTTAATATTGAGGAAATCAAACCATCTACCCGCAAATATCCTGGCATTATTTTTACACCCGGACGTGAACCGGGAAATAATATTCTGACAGTGAAAGGGCTTACAAAAACTGTAGAGGGTAAAATTCTATTTAAGAATCTCAATTTTACAATAAATAAAAATGATAAAGTGGTATTTCTGTCCAGGGATTCTCGTGCTATGACGGCACTCTTTGAAATGCTCAAGGGGCATGACAAACCTGATCAGGGATCATTTGAATGGGGACAAACTATTGTAAAAGCATATTTACCACTGGAGAATGAGGACTTTTTCAAGAAGGATATAAACCTTATTGACTGGCTGGCACAATATTCCGATGATACAAGTGAATTGTACCTGAGAGGATTTCTTGGAAAAATGCTTTTCTCAGGTGAAGATATTTATAAGAAAGTCAATATTCTTTCAGGAGGAGAGAGAGTCAGATGTATGATTGCTCGAATGATGATAAGAAACGCAAATGTTATGCTTCTCGATACTCCAACCAATCACCTTGATCTTGAATCTATCCAGGCGTTCAATAATACGCTGATAAAGTTTAAGGGTAACATCCTTATGTCTTCACATGATCATGCATTTATTCAGACAGTTTGTAACAGGGTCATTGAGATAACACCAAAAGGAATGATTGACAAAGAGATGGAGTATGATGATTTTGTTTCAGATGAGAGTCTTGTTGAGAGGAGAATGAGTTTATATTAGATAGCGAAGTATCATCGAAGGAAATCCTTCAATCCGACGATTTTAAACTTTTCATACTTACTTTTCTGAACTAATATCTGATGTTGGTTCTTGGGATTTTTTTTTGTCTGTTTGAGTACCATATTTATTTTATTTATTCTAAATTAGATCAAGTTTTAAATCAGAATAAATGATAAACCGGTCTTTTTCGCGAAGAGAATTTGTCAGGCTTTTTACAGGCGGAACTGCCGCAGTGCTGATCTCCTTTAATACCGCCTGCAAAAATAAAATCAGTCAGTGGAGGTATCTCGATGAAGAAGAAATTGGCCTTCTGGATACAATTGTTGAACAGATAATTCCAACTGATGATTTTCCCGGTGGAAAATGGGCCAATGTGTCAAATTTTATCGATAAGCAACTCAATTCATATTACAGGAAACATCAGCCTGCATATCGTGAAGGTCTTGCTGCCTTTGAAAAAACTGTAATTCAAATGAAAGGTAAAAAGTTTGAAGAACTTCTTTTCGCAGAGCAGAGGGCAATTCTGGAAAGGATGGAAGCGGGAGAATTCTCCGGCGATTACTGGAAGGATCACTCTCCCGATGATTGCTTTGATATGATAAGGCAGCATTCTTTGCAGGGTTTTTATGGAAGTCCTGCTCACGGAGGAAACCGCGGATATATCAGCTATCATATGCTCGGACTTGATTATCCTAATGTTATCGGACAAAACAGGTATAATGATTTAAGCTGGCGTAAATACAATCCTAATTCTATTGAAAATGGCAAATAAACATGTTAATGCTGTTGTGATCGGGGCCGGTGCAGGTGGCGGAGTAGTTGCGAAAGAACTCGCGACTGCGGGTTTATCAGTGCTCCTCATTGAACGCGGAAGA
>PMIG01000342.1 GCA_003157055.1 Bacteroidales bacterium
CCCCGTCGGGACCTGCTATTCCTGTAGTTGCAACTGCATAGTCAGTTTCCATAATACGCCTTGCTCCTTCTGCCATCAGCCTGGCTACCTCTTCACTAACAGCACCATACTTAGAGATAACTTCAGCCGGGAGCCCGAGAATATTTTCCTTTACTTTATTATCATAAGCAACTACAGACCCTATAAAATAACGTGAACTTCCGGGCACGCTTGTCAGCATATGGGCAATGTTTCCTCCAGTGCAGCTCTCGGCAGTGCAGATTGTCTGCTTTCTTTCAAGAAGAAGATTCCCTGTCACAACTTCAAATGGATCCTCATTCTCGCCAAAAATCAAATGAGGTATAATTTTATAGAGTTCCGTGACATTTTCTTCTATTGCTTTATCAAGCGCCTTTCTATCTGTTCCGGTCCCCGTAAGTCTCAGTTTAATAATTCCTGAAGCAGGAAGATAGGCTAGCCTGATAAATGATGGAAGTGATGATTCAAACCCCTCGAGCAGTTCAGCAAGTTTAGCTTCAGGGGCGCCATATGTCATTATATTTCTGTGAATTATAACTTGTGAAGTAAACCGTTTCTTTAGCTCCGGGATTATATGCTCCATCATCAGATATTTCATCTCATAAGGGACTCCCGGCATAAAAGCGAATATAGTTTTATCCTTCTCGAACCACATACCCGGGGCAGTTCCTGCTTCGTTTTTCAGAACCAGGCATGATTCAGGTACCTCTGCTTGTCTGCGGTTATTCTCATTCATAGGAAAGTTCCGCTTCTTCATCATTTCGGTGACCATAGCCAGGACTTCATTATTCATGATCAGCCTGGTATGAAAGAATTCGCAGATTGTCTGCTTTGTAATATCATCACTTGTCGGTCCAAGTCCGCCTGTTATAAGCACTACCTCTGACTTTCCTGCTGCTTCAGCCAAAACTTCAAGGATATCTTTGCGGAGGTCGTGGATTGATATTTTACGGATAATGTCGAAGCCGATAATACTTAGCTCAGCACCTATCCATGCTGAATTTGTATCCACTGTCTGGCCGATTAGAAGCTCATCTCCGATTGTTATTATAATTGCTTTCATGACGCTTGAGTCCTTGTTTGGGTTTACAAAAATATATTTTGTAAGTTCATCTGGCAATTAAATGGCTTGAAATGAGNNTCACATTGCAAGGGTGAGGAATATGGCGGTTCACATTCATGAAGCTGAAAGAAAAGGTAATAGAACTATTATTGAATTGGGTGCGTTGATGCATGACCTCGGAGATAGTAAATTCAAGAAACAGGATGATCCTGACCCTGGGGAAGTCATTTCAGAATTTCTTAATGGCCTTGGCATTGATAATGAGCAGATTACTGAAGTAGTACAGATAAGCCGGTATATTTCTTTCAGCTCGCGGGAGAAAATCAGTAAAATGAGTGACGAATTTATGATTGTCCAGGATGCCGACAGGCTCGATGCCATTGGAGCAATAGGTATTGCAAGGGCTTTCAGTTATGGAGGATTCAGGAATAACCCTATTTATATTCCTGATGAAATATCATCTGGTGTTAGCAGATCAACAATTGGCCATTTTCATGATAAGCTCCTGAAACTTAAGGATTTGATGAATACTCCAGCAGGAAGGAAGATTGCTGAAGAGAGACATAAAATTCTGGAGCGGTTCCTTGAAGAGTTCTATAGGGAATGGAATCAGGGATGAAAAGAAAAGGCTGTTTTAACAGCCTTTTTTGAGCGGGAAACGGGGATCGAACCCGCGACCCTTAGCTTGGGAAGCTAATGCTCTACCACTGAGCTACTCCCGCGTAAGAAATTCCTTTTATTCGAACAAAAATAGTAAATAGAATTTCATCTTCAAATATTTTGAGCCTCCAATGGGACTCGAACCCACGACCTGCTCATTACGAATGAGCTGCTCTACCAACTGAGCTAAGGAGGCAGAAATCGCCGCAAATATAAAAAAATTCACTCCAATTTCTCCAACCTCTTCAATAAAGGAGGATGTGAATAATGGAAAAAGACGTAGACACTATGCGGAAGCATATTTGAAAGGTTCTTTACAGATAACTTTTTAAGCGCTTTCGCCAGGCATTCCGGTTTATAATTTTCCTTTGCGAACCTGTCGGCCGCAAATTCATTTTGTCGCGATACATAATTGGTAACCAGGCCGATAATCAATGAAAGAGGGCTGTAGAGTATCCCGAAGGTGATCAAACCAAGATGGAAGCTTGTTTTTTTTGTACCAAGAGCCTGTGATAATTCAGGGTGATCAACAACAACAGAGAATAAGAACAGCATAAACCCTGTAAGGATGAAAGAAAACAGAAGTGACAGCAAAACATGTTTTTTCTTATAATGTCCTATTTCATGAGCAAGCACGGCAACAATCTCTTCTTCCGTCATTTCCTTTAGCAGAGTGTCATACAGTACGATCCTCTTTTTAGGACCGAACCCGGAAAAATATGCATTGCTCTTTGTGCTTCTTTTAGATCCGTTAATTACATAGATATTTCTGAGCCTGAAACCAGTT
>PMIG01000002.1 GCA_003157055.1 Bacteroidales bacterium
TCAACAGTAATATTATCAAATCTGTTATTCCCCTTATCGCTAGTGTTAGGGGCAGAAAAGTTCATTTTAAAAACAAATTTTCTGTTATCGTTAATGCTGGTTATTGAACGTAGGTCAAGTGTCATCATGCTCCAGACCGTATCTGCATAATTTGAACTGACAGGAAGATCTGTTGTTATGAAGGTTAAGGCGCTGTCGGTGCTGTATGAGAAGATCTGTTGCTGCTGGCCGCTCTTGACGCTCGACAGTTCGGTTTCGTACTTAATGACGATGTTCCTGTAATTTGTCATGGGAAGATACCACAGGAATTCCATGCTGTCGCTTGGGTTTCTTGTCCGAACGGCATTATTCACCACGTCACAACATCCTCCGAATCCCGGTCTCTGGTTTATTGTATCTCCTACCAAATTATCTATGATGCCGACATCATTTTTAACTCCCGGTAATGGTTTATAAATAATTGCCCCCTCCCCCGAAAATGAATAATCAGCACTTATAATATTGGATGAAAAGTTGATCCCTCCGGAACCGTCGGGAGGCATTGTATTGTTAAAATGCCAGTAATATAGAAGCTTTGAGGATCTTGTGTCGACAAAGGGATTGGCAATATTCAGGTAAAATGTCTGCACATCGGACGAAGCAATATTTGTGGCAGTAATAGTTACCGGTCCTATAAATCCCGATGTTGTGGGAATGCCACTTAATGTGTTTCCAACAAGGCTCAGCCATGAGGGATTTCCACTTACAGAATAGCTTGGGGCGGGCGTTCCCGTGGCAGTAATGGTATAAGTATACAATGATCCGGTTGTCCCTGCGGTGATGGCTGAGCTCGTAATTTTCGGCACCGATGAAACAATAATGCTGAAAACCTGCTGAACAGTGCCTTCACTATTTGAGGCAGTAATGGTTATCGGTCCGAATGTGCCTGTTGAAACAGGTGTGCCGCTCAGGACATTCCCATTCAGGTTCAGCCATGAGGGATTGCCACTGACAGAGATAACCGGAACCGGAGTGCCAGATGCAGTTATAGTATAAGTGTAAGGAATATTCATCACTCCAGTTGTCACCGCAGTGCTGGTTACAACTGGTGAAGCTAATACCTCTACACTGAACGACTGCGTATCGGTACCCTCTATGTTTGTCGCTGTAATAACAATCGGACCGAATGCACCGTTTACCTGTGGTGTGCCGCTCAGAACACTGTCTTTAAGAACAAGCCATAATGGGTTGCCGCTGACTGACAGAACCGGTTTCGGAACTCCCGTGGCCTTAATGGTATAGGAAAACAATGAATCAACTTTTACGGTTGTTGGCGGAATGCTTGTTATCGAAGGGGCAACAGGATTGATAGAGTCAGCAATCACAAGATTAAATTGCTGCTGAGATGTACCTATTGAGTTGGTAGCTGTAATGATGATCGGACCGAATGTACCTATCGCGGCAGGTGTTCCGCTTAAAATACCTCCATTAAAACTCAGCCAGCCGGGATTGCCACTGATTGAAAAAGATGGTGCAGGAAAACCGGTAACTGTAGCTGTATACGAATAGGGTTTGCTGATTATTCCAGTGGTCAGAGGGCTGCTGGTAAATATCGGGGCGATCATCGTGTCTCCTTCAACAGTAATATTATCAAATCTGTTATTCCCTGATGTTCCGGTATTGGGAGGTGCAAATAAAATCCTGAAAACGAATTTTCCATTATTGTTCACAGAGGTGAGCGTACTTAAGTCAAGCGTAACCTTGCCCCATCCAAGTCCTGCCGAGTCCCATGCAATGGGCAAACCAACCGATGTAAAAGTAACCGCACTATCGACACTATATGAGACGAGCTGGCGATGCTGACCACTGGCAACGCTTGATGATTCTGTTTCATAATTGATTACAATGTCCTGAAATTTCTTTGTGGGAATATACCATAAAAACTGCATATAATCGCTGGGGTTACGTGTTCTCACACCATAATTTGTCGCCCCGCAGCACCCTCCATATCCGGATCTCTGATTTATTACATCACCTGCCAGATTATCAATGTAAGCTTGTAATGTATCAGAGGCGCCTGCTACTTTGACAGGCTTATAGATTATCGAGGCATTCACCAATGATGAATAATCTGCAGGAATTACTCCTAAATGAGCGCCAGTTACCGTATTATTAAAATGCCAGTAATGGATCAGCTTTCTTGTTTGTGCCTGACAGACCGAAACCGATGCCATCAAGGCAAAAATGAATATCAGGTAAAAGAAGATGTTTTTTTTCATTTTTTGTATAATTTCCTAATGTGAACCATTAAAAAACATAAAAGGACAATCAACCTTTTTAAAGGCCGCTTAAGTTACGAATTATGTAAATACCTTTTCTCTTTTTTAACCATTAAATTTTTGTTACTGCACATTTTCAGAGTTTTATAATCAGGATATCTGTTGAATGGCTGACGCTTCATCATCGTTCAATTTACACCGGACAGCTATGATCTGTGGCACTGGCTATTCCAAATCATATAATTCTTGAAAATGTGTGAATAATGTAACTTATTTCTAAAATTATGTAACTTTTAACTGAGTTAGCAGGTCTACCTTTATAAGTTAAAATCCATTCATAATTTAAAAACCAAAATATAAATCCAACAGAATTAAAAGTAGATTGGGATGATCAGCAAGGCAAGTTCAAAGAGAAATTAACAGTTTCTAAATCAAATAATTTATTAATTAATTATGAAGAAAGTATTATTCGTTCTAGTATTAATGATGGGAGTTCTGGTTGTCAATGCACAGGCCACCAAGACNNAATGCACAGGCTACCAGTACTACTGTCAAGGTAGAAGATCTCCAGAAAACTATAACTGACAACATTGCTAAAGATTATGTTGGTTTTACTATTAAAGGAGCAACAAGTATAACAGCAAATAACGCTGTTACCTATGAAGTAGTTGTTGCCAAAGGAACTACCGTTGAGACTCTTGTTTATGATAAAGATGGAAAATTTGTCAGTAAATTTACTCCAAAAGCTAGTGTAACAGAGACAAAAGTTGTTAAAACAACAACGACAACAACAACGACTAAAAAGAAATAATAAATTCCAGGTCGTTGAATC
>PMIG01000237.1 GCA_003157055.1 Bacteroidales bacterium
TGATAATTGTAAATACTCCCGGAAGCTGGGACCATGTATATCCTGTTTTAAGGCATTCATCATGGAACGGCTGTACTCCGACAGATCTCGTCTTTCCTTTCTTCCTTTTCATGGTAGGGGTTTCAATGTGGTATTCGATGAAAAATTTTGGTAATGAGCTGACCGGAGGATTAGCATGGAGGATCATCAGGAGAACAGTTACAATCTTTATCCTGGGATTATTCCTTGCAATTTTCCCCTATTTTAAAATGGATTATTCGACACTCAGGATTATGGGAGTTCTTCAGCGCATCGCCCTTGCATATCTCTTAAGCTCGATAATATGCCTGGCAATAAAGAGGGAATACCTTTGGATAGTTATTGCTTTAATACTTCTGGTTTATTGGGCATTGCTGGCTTTTCTTGGTGGTTCTGATCCTTTTAGCCTGACCGGAAACCTGGTTTGCAAGGTCGATCTGGCAATCCTCGGAAGTAAACATATGTACGCTGGATTCGGTATCCCGTTCGATCCGGAAGGTCTTCTGAGCACCTTTCCTGCAATGGCCACGGTGATAACAGGATATTATATTGGTGAGATAGCAGGAAAAGGCTCAGCCAACGGATCCACAGTCCTGAAGCTGATTTTTATAGGTGCTGCCGCAACCGGTCTTGGCCTGCTGTGGGGCATGGTTTTCCCGGTTAACAAGCCATTGTGGACCAGCTCATATGTTCTTTATACGGCTGGAATTGCGACAGCAGCATTTGCCCTGGTTTACCTGATTGCAGATGTTCTGAAGTTCAGAATATGGGGAGCTTTCTTCTCAGTTTTCGGGACAAACGCACTCTTTTCATATTTCCTTGCCGCTGTCTGGACGGAGATGCTGTTATTTGTAAAAGTACCGGTTGGCGCCGTGAAAATAAGCCTGTACGATTGGTTCTATGAAAAGGTATGTGTCCATATTGCAGGAAATATTACCGGTAGCCTGATGTTTGCACTGATACAGATGCTCATAATATGGAGTGTGGCCCTTATTTTGTACAGGAAGAAGGTGATGATAAGGCTATAAGAATTTAAAATAATTATCTATTTATTACCCCCTTTCATTTTCCCCCAGGGGGGAAAAGCAAAAGCAAATCCTTCCCCCGTGGGGGAAGGGCAGGATGGGGGTAAATGATAAAGAAGATAAGGATAAATATGGATGAAATAAATTCAATAAAAAGTGCGTACCACGAAGTATTCGGGAATGACGCCTTTAGCGTAGTACAACTGCCACAGTCAGGGTCAGACAGGAAGTACTTCAGGGTGACATCTCCGGGAATAAGTGTAATTTGTACATTTAATCCCGTTCCTGAGGAGAACGATGCATTTGTCGGGTTCTCGAGGCACTTCCTTGGAAAACATCTCCCTGTTCCTGAGATTTATGGCTACTTCCGCGAAAAGGATATTTATTTCCAGTCCGACCTAGGTGATATCAATCTGTTTACATGGCTTCGGAACAAACCTGCAGATGACCGCTTCGGCGATGATACTCAGGAGTTATATCATAAGATACTTGATAATCTGATACTTTTCCAGACAAAGGGTCTTGAAGGGTTAAACCTCGATCTTTGCTATCCTCACAGGAGCTTTGACCGTCAGTCTATGATGTGGGATATGAATTATTTCAAATATATGCTTCTTAAGCTTCTCGGAATATCATTCAATGAGCGGCACCTTGAGCATGACTTCAACCTGCTGGCTGATTTTCTTCTTGAAGCCGGACAGGATTTTTTTCTTTACAGGGATTTCCAGTCAGCAAATATTATGATTGGAGGCAGCGATCCATGGTTTATAGATTACCAGGGAGGAAGGAAGGGTGCTGCCCAATATGATATTGCTTCATTGCTTTTTGATGCCAAGGTGCCGATGCTCCAGGCGACCAGGGATGATTTGTTTGATTATTATTGCGAGAGGTTCTGTTCTGCCACAGGAACTGATAATACTATATTCACCGGACATTACATCGGCTTCTCAATGATAAGACTCATGCAGGCTTTGGGAGCATTCGGGTTCAGGGGATTGTATGAAAACAAGCCCACCTTTGCCGACAGTATTGTTCCGGGTTTGAAGTTGCTGCTGGCTGTGATTGACAAAGCCGAAAACCTTCTTGATCTCCATGAATTATACCAGATAATCAGGTTGGTGCCGGGAACGGAAAAGTACAAACAGTTATCAAAATCTGAAAAGTGATATCAGGCTATGAAAGCAATGATCCTTGCTGCAGGTAAAGGCACCAGGATGGGAAAGATAACGGATTCCATCCCAAAAGTTCTCCTGGATATAAATGGGAAGAGCCTGCTCCGGATTGCTGTAGAAAAGTGTACGGCAGCAGGGTTTGAAGATATTATTGTCAATATTCATCATTTTGCGGATATGGTGGAAGAAGAAATTATCAACCTGAACAGGTTAGGATTCCGGGTTGCGGTTTCAGATGAAAGGGAGATGCTTCTCGAAACCGGCGGCGGCCTTTACAAGGCAAAATATTTTTTTGACAAAGAACCATTCCTTCTTTATAATGCCGATATCATTACAGATTTTCCTATTGCTGATTTGCTGTCCATGCATAATGAAAGAAAGGGTCTTGCAACTCTGGCAGTTAGAAATCGTGAGGGTAAAAGATATTATCTGGTAAATCGAGATGGTCTCCTGAGAGGATGGTGTAACATATCTACGGGTGAGAGAATCGTTGCAGGTGAAGAGAATGAAGAACTTGACAAGATAGCTTTCTCAAGCATCCATATAATCAACCCTGATATTTTTAATTATATGAGCGAAGGAGTTTACACAATGACTGCACTTTACCTTCAGCTTGCTGCTCACCATAAGATACATACCCTTCTGCATAATGACGGGTACTGGTTTAATGTCGGAACTCCGGAGATACTTGAAGAGGCAAGGGAACTATTGGCCCCCAATTCCCCCTAGGGGGGGCTAATCCTGTTTTCAAATTTAAATTGTGTGTTGTGATAAAACCCCCTTCAGGGAATGCTGCGAAGCAGCGGGGGTTTTACAATTTCCAGAACGATTTTGAAAAGAGAGTAAATACAGTAATTATCTCAAGCCTTCCGATAATCATTAACAAGCTGAGAACTACCTTGGCTATTTCAGGCAAGTGTGCAAAATTGCCCATCGGACCAACCTGACCAAGTCCGGGGCCTATTCCTGCCATGCAGGTGGCAACTGANNGGAGCAAGTGCGTTTGGGTGATTAAGCCGGATAAAAACACTTTTAATATTCTTCAGAACTATCAGGTGCCTAGCCATTTTTATACCGCCGCTGGTCGAACCGGTACTTCCTCCGGAGAACATCAGGACGAAGATCAGAAGCATGCCGGCCATTGGCCAGAAGAGGTAATTGGCTGATGAAAAGCCGGTGCAGGTCATTATTGAGATAACCTGGAAAAACCCCTCTCTGAATGCCACCTCAAAACTGCGTCCGGAATGGGCCAGCAGAATAATAGTAGCAATGGAACCTGCGGCAATGGCCACTGATATGTAAAACCAGAGTTCCTCATTCTGTCTTACTTTCTTGAAATTCAGCTTGCCGATATAATAGTAAATCAGGAAGCTGACTCCTGCAAGGAACATGAATATCATGACGATATACTGGCTGTAGGCTGAATAGTACTGGAGATTGTTGTTCTTTGTAGAGAAGCCTCCGGTAGCGATTGTCCCGAATGAATGGCAGATGCTGTCAAACATTGTCATATCGCCCATCGATAAT
>PMIG01000238.1 GCA_003157055.1 Bacteroidales bacterium
CCTCCTCAGGGATTCAGGAAGCATGAATGCCTTTGACTGGAACGGAGGTGTGAGCACAAAGCAGCTTGGATGGCTTAAGGGTCAGCTTGATGAAGCCGTCTCCAAAAATGAAAAGGTATTCATACTCTGCCACTTTCCGATATACCCCGAAGGTATTCATAACCTGCTGAATTACAAAGATGTGCTATCGATTCTTAGTAATTACCATAATGTTATAGCAAGCTTCGGCGGCCATAACCATTCAGGCAGCTACGGCAATTTCAACATGATCCATTTTGTTACGATTAAAGGAATGGTAGAAACAGAAAATACCGGCAGTTATGCCCGTGTCGATGTTTATAGAAATAAAATCTGGATTACAGGTTCGGGAAGGGAAAAGAGTCAGATCCTAGCTTATTGATTAATGATCAGCTTGTTTTAATGAAATTGAAAGGGACATCAAGGACTACAGCAAAATATTCTCCCCTTTCAAAAATATCTTCATCACCATCTTCATAATACCAGTTGAAAATGAATTTTTTGTTCTTCAGCGAAACATGTTTTATCATCTCAAGAAGGTGAATGAATACCTTTGCACTGGCACTGTTGAAATATTCGAGGTTCATATCCACACATGTTACATCTGCAGGAACTTCAATGTATTCTGCAATCCAGGCCTCCACCGGTTCAAAATACTCTGTCACATTCTCATGAATCGAACGCCCCAGGATTTTAATCATTCCGTTGGGATTCATGATAATCTCAGGCGAGTTTTTTGTGGGCGATATCCTAAGCTCCTTCATCATGTAAATTTAGCACCGCAAGTAAGCAAAATAAATTATAATTTTCAATCATTAAACTCATCGAATACCGGATCATTAAAGTTCTTGAATCCGATTATCCTTTCTTTTCCGAAAACATTATCAACAGAGGAATCTGCAGACATGTTTTTTAAAAGCTCCGCATATACCAATGACTTCAATACCATCACCGGATAGAACTGAAGCATATTCTGCATCTTTCCAGACTATCTCCACATTGTACCCGTTTTTTTTAAGTAAGGCAGCCGTTATCCCCCCGATAGCACCTGCGCCTACGACCAATAGAGACAGATCGTTGTGTTCCATTTCATTATCGGACATTTATTATCAGAATCTTGCAAGTGGAGCAACATCCTGTCCGGTAAATTCCCCTCTAAGATATTTATAATACCCGGAAATTCCTATCATTGCGGCATTATCTGTTGTAAGGCTTAATTCGGGAATAAAAACATTCCAACCCCTTTTTTCAGCCTCAGCCGTTACTGCTTTTCTCAGTCCGGAATTTGCAGAGACTCCGCCTGCAATCCCTATCTCTTTAATTCCAGTCTCAATTGAAGCTTTAATCAGTTTCGCAGTAAGAATAGTGACAATAGTATGCTGAAGAGAAGCGCATAGGTTGGCCCTGTTCTTCTCTATGAANNATCGAATGCTTCACCGGCAGCATCGTCGATGGTATTGCCTATGACTTCCATGCCAAGATGGTCCTTCATAAGGATGATCCTGGTATGTCCACCAGAAACTAAAAGGCAAAGAAAGGGAAAACCCGGCACTCTCTTTTCATATCCCTCACGAAGGATAAAATGAACCAGAACATGAGCCTGAAGGTGATTAACTTCTATTAATGGGATATTCCGTGTAAGTGCAAATCCTTTAGCAAAAGAGGTTCCGACAAGCAGGGAACCCAGCAAGCCCGGACCTCGTGTAAATGCCACTGCATCAACATCAGAAACTCTTACTCCTGCCCATTTGAAAGCCTGGTCGACAACCGGAACAATATTAACCTGATGAGCTCTTGAAGCAAGTTCCGGAACCACTCCTCCGTAGGATTTATGAATCTCCTGACCTGCAATCAGATTAGAGAGGATATACCCGTCTCGTATTATTGCAGCTGAAGTATCGTCACACGAAGACTCTATTGCTAAAATTGTAACTGCCATCCCTTCTTTGAAATTCGGTATTTTTTAGGTTATTTTGATTGATGGTTTCTTTCTCCGAATAATGATCAAAATTATTAAAAAATTATTTAAGTACTTCATGATAGCTCTCGGGATTATTATCATGTTCCCGACGCTCATTGCCCTTATACTGCAGATTCCCCAGGTTCAGACTTTGATCGTAAAAAGAATTACAAATCATTTCTCAGAGCAAATCAGATCAACAATCTCTGTCGGCAAATTTGAATACAGGTTTTTTAACAAGCTGGCTTTAAGTGATATATTGATAAAGGACAAGAATGATGACACTCTTGTTTTTGTGAAGAAGCTGTCGGCAGGAATTAAATATATTGACCTGAAAAATAACTCATTTACAGTCGGCAAGATCGACCTGATAGACCCTGTTCTGGGGCTGATTACTGATTCGACTGGTGAAATGAATCTTGCATGGTACCTTGATTTGTTAAAAAATCCTGCTACCACGAAAGCCAGGTCAAAGGGGGTAATTAAAATCAACCAGATTGATATCAGTGATGCAAGGGTTTCCATTGTTAGTAAAAACAAGACAAAAAGCAATAGTCCGATCGATTTCAACAACCTCCGGCTCACGTCGGTGAACGGCATTATTGAGGACTTAACTATTAGGGATGATACTACCTCATTTAACCTTTATAACCTGGGATTCACGGAATCTAGCGGGTTTGAGGTCAAAAGGATGAACAGCGATGTGATTCTTGCAGAAAATAATTTTGTTCTTAACTCTACATATATAAACTGTGACAGCAGCATATTGAACGTTGACCATTTTAAAGTACATGCAGATTCATCAGGATCATTTAAAAGATTCATTGAGGAGGTAAAGCTTGATATTCTTCTTAAAAAATCTCTGGTAAGCTTTTCGGACCTGAAGTATTTCTTTCCCTCAGACTGGAAGATGAATGAATCATTCTGGCTCTCCGGGAAGCTGATTGGAACTATCGCTGAGCTTAGGGGACGCGATATTGAATTATCATTTGGAGACCATACCATGATTAATTGCGATTTTGATGTGTCGGGGCTTCCAAAAATAGAAAACTCATTTATCTATCTAGGTGTCAATACTCTTAAAACAGATGCAGCCGATATAGAGAAGATAAAAATTCCCGGAAAAGGCTCTATAAAACTGCCTGATTTATTTTCCAAGCTCGGAATCGTTTCATTTGACGGAAGCTTTACAGGATTTACGACTGATTTTGTTACATACGGGAATTTCAGGACAAGCATAGGCACAATCAGAACTGATATATCTCTCAGGCCCGAAGAGTCAAAACGATTTAAAATCAAGGGGCTGGTCTCTCTTAGCAATATATCGCTTGGTGAGCTAACCGGGAAACCCGAACTCTATGGAAATCTTAGCATGAGAGCTGATGTAGACGGATATGCCTTTTCACTCCGGAAATATAATGGCAGTCTGACGGGAAGTATTGATAGCGTTGAAATCAACAAATACAAGTACCGCAATATTTCATTGAACGGGAATTTCAGTGAAAAGACCTGGGATGGCACTGTAAGTGTTTCTGATGAAAACATAAAAATGGATATCCTTGGCCTCTTCAATTTCAAGGAAAAGCTTCCTGAATTTGATTTCACACTTAACATTGACAGGGCCGATCTGCACAAGCTAAACTTCGATAAGCCCGACACAACATCTTCATTGTCGCTGCTTGTTACCGCCAACTTCAAGGGGACAAACATCGATAATCTCGATGGAGAAATAAAGCTGCTTAACTCCAGAATAAGAAAATATGGTAAATCTCTTGATCTTTATGATTTCTCAATCAGGACATTTTCTGAAAATAATAAACCGGCAATAAATCTGAGGACCGATTATGTAGATGCAGACCTGAGAGGTTATTACAATTTTGAAGGGCTTGGGGATATATTCAGCTCGGCCCTTTCATCGTTTATGCCTTCGCAGTTTCATTACTCTGCAAAGAGAAACGATCTGGTAAAAAATAATTTTATCTTCAGTGTAAACTTCAAGAAAACAGATAAACTATTCAATTTCTTCCAGACAGGCATCCTGCTAGCCGATAAGAGTTCAATTAACGGGGCTCTCTTCCCCGACAGTTTAATGAAGATCAGGCTAGACTCAAAAATGCTTAGCATAAAAAACAATATTTTCAAAGATCTGACTTTGGAGGCATATCTCTCAAAACCAGATCTTAAGGTAAAGCTCTCCAGCTCATCGTTGAATATACTCGGGCAGTCTGAACTAATGGGATTTGCAGTAGATCTCACAACTCATCCTGATACATTTAATCTTGCCTTAAACTGGGATAACCACGATAAGGACCTCAACAATGGAAGCTTTTCCGCAAGAGGCGTATATAATAAAACCGATAAAACAAGAGGACATTCCGTTCTAAAGATCGACATTGATTCCAGCAGGATTTACAGCAGAAACAATCTCTGGAAAATAAGCAAATCGGAAATTACCATTGACACAACTTCCATAAGGTTTGATAAGTTTCTTATAACAAATAATACGCACTATTACCATGTCAATGGAGCAATAAGTGCGGACCCTCTCGATACTCTTCTCCTGGAATTCAGTAAAATTGATATTTCCCCAGTCAATTCTGTTTTAGACAGGAATGCCTCCGCCGACCAGGTCCACCTCTCTTTAAAGGGTGAACTGAACGGCAGGATCCTGCTGACAAATGTGTACAAAAAGCCTCTTCTGGTAAGTAATCTTAAAATCACTGATTTCTCATTGCTCGGGAGTGAATACGGCGATATATCGGTTACCTCAACGTGGAATAATGAGTCAAAAGTTGCAGATATTCATGCTCAGAACAGCTTTGAGGGGAAGAATATGATTAATATCTCAGGCTATTATGATCCAGATGCCAAATACTTGTATCTTGATGCGCTGGCTGATAAATTACCCATTGATGCCCTAAACCCGCTCCTCAGCACGTTTGCCTCAGGAATAAACGGCACTGCATCCGGGAAGGTAAACTTATCAGGAGGGCCTGGAAAGTTTGTCCTGAAGGGAGCATTAATGACAGAGAATGCAGGAATGAAGATCGATTATCTTCAGACCAAGTACCGGGTTAACGACTCAATCAGGTTTGATAAAAACGATATCATCTTTAAAAATGTCAAGGTTGTTGATGAAAAGGGAAATATAGCTACACTTAACGGGTTTATTCACCATAATTACTTCAAGGATTTCGCTGCCGACATTACTTTAAATACAAAAGACTGCATGGTGCTGAACACGAGACAAAAGGATAATGACATGTTCTACGGCACAGCATTTGCATCCGGAGTTACAACAATAAAAAGCGGACCAGGATTAATCTCTTTTGATATTTCAGCAAAAACAGGGAAGAATACTAAATTTTTTATCCCACTGAATAATAGTGAAACAGTATCAGATTATTCTTTCGTATCATTTATCAGTCATGATACAGTACTAAAAAAAGATGAGGATCAGCCAATC
>PMIG01000022.1 GCA_003157055.1 Bacteroidales bacterium
GAGATTGTCTTTCAGAAAATTGAAAAGCTAGTTCTTCAGGGTTTGCCCCCTGTCCCGCTGACGCGGGACTTCCCCCTAAAGGGGGACTAATTCTCGTAAGCAATTTTATTTTATCCATTATGAGAATTAATACCGCTTTGCGGGAGAAGGGGGGCAAAACAAGTTCATTACTTTTCCGGGTTTTTCAATGCATTTCTAAAATCATCCGATGTCACAACTCTGGTATTGTATTCCTTAAGATACTTCTGGTGGTCGGCATCTGTAGGATAAATTTCATTCTCCGATGGAGGATAACTCTTCATTCCGTGAAAAGGCAGCGGCAGAACAGTACTGCCGAGAGCTGTGTTTATATCACCATCCTTTACCCAGCCAACGCTGTGGATGAGAAAATCTCTTTTCCATCCCTTCTTTAATTCAGGTAATACTTTAGGGTCAAACTGAATTGATGCTTCATCACCTGCATTTGAAATAACATATTTGTTGTCCGATTCAATAAGGAGAGGCAACACATCTCCATATCGGGTATAATTACCAGATAAATCGCGCCATTTCCTGTTTTTATCAACATTGGAATAATCAAACCAGTGAGGACCATATCGTCCACCTTTTCTGTAGCTCCTGGAAAACCCCCTGTAATGCAAATCCGCAGAAACAGGATTTAGTACAGTTGAAATAGCCGGAGCCTTTGAAATGTTCCCGGAGAAGAAAATATAATCCCAGTAAATCTCCATATTTGTCCTGATCCTTATCCTGTGATCGCCTGAAAGGAATTTTGAGGATAGATCGGCAATAACTGTTTTATCCTTTCCCATGGGAAATCCGAGGTTTTCAATTACGGTTTCCCATTCACCTTTGTTGTTAATTACCTGGACGAATGGCCGTACAACTTTCAGACTTCATGATTGCGAGAGTGCAACATTAATACTTGCATCAGTCGGGAATAACCATCCATTAAGAAACATGAACAGATTTTTGCCTTCTGAGGCTTTACCCGGATCTAGAATAAGGTCATGCATTTCAGTGACTCCCTGGTATTTATCGGGTTTAAAATCGGCAAGGTATTTATCGTCTTTTGCAGAGATAAAAGGAAGAACGTCGTTTCCATGGGAATCCGTTGCTGTAACCGGCAAGTGCTTTTCTTTAACCTGGAATTGTTTATTACCGGGGAAGGGTGGAGGAGAAAATTGTTCAGGAACAAAAACATCAACTGAATCGGGATGATCAACAGCAACAAGTTCTATCTTGTCATAGTACATTGTTTCCCATAATTCCGACGTCAGTTGAATGGAAAATAAACCATCCTTTGGTTTTAGCAGATCACCCTGGATTTTTATATAATCATCAGATGCATCAGGGAATGCGTAAGCGGTATTTCCGCCCATGATGCCAAGCGGCATGCCGAGAGCGCTTCTCCACATGACATCCTTTACAAAAACGTATTCATTGCCATTCCAGGTGAAGAGAAACGGACATGACCCCTTCAGTGTCTGAGCTTCAATAAGCGCCTGATCGGTGCCAGGTGAGAATATATTCTGTGGTACACCGTTAGTCCAGGTGATTCTGATAACGTCAGCTTTTGACCTGTTTCCAAGTCCGAAATGAACATTTGGATCAGTAACCACCATTGACTGGTAGAGATCACCTGCTCTCATTTCCACTTTTGCCCCGATCCCAAAATGATTATTCTTAGCGCTGCCGGCTCTCAGACCTACAAGCTTCATTGTTACATAATGATTATTATTGCCTCCGTCATTCCGTAAAAGGGTAACGCCTCCATTTAGTCCGGCAATTACTATATCCAGATCACCGTCATCGTTATAATCAAATAAAGTTATCTCTCTTCCTGATTTTGGTTCTTCAGGTAATAGTCTGGATACATCTTCAAAATTTCCTTTTCCGTCATTGTGATAAAGAAATAATCCGCGACCACCTTTTTCTTCTGATTCTCCCGCAATGATAAGATCCTGGAATCCGTCATTGTCAAAATCAAAAAACCTGGCATCATATGCCTTAACGTGCTGCATGGCAGAGAACATTTCTTTTGAATTTTTTACAGGCTCAAAGCTGCCATTGCCTTTATTCCTGAATAATTCATGATTGCCTCCGTTAATCGATGTAATAAAAAGGTCGAGGAATCCGTCATTATTGTAATCTCCAACAGCAACTGCCCCTGATCCTCCGGTACTTTTCAGTCCGTTTTCGTCGGTAATATCCTTATAAGATCCCTGCCGTTGATTCGAAAACAATTTGTTGCTTGAGTTCTCATTAACAACAAACATATCAATGTCTCCATCATCATCAAAATCGCCAAAAGCAGCTTCACGGCTGTTTGCATTCAAACACGATAGTCCCATTTTTTCTGCCTGCTCCTGAAACGTTCCATCACCATTATTACGGAACATCAGATTTGAATTTGATCTTGTTTCATATAAGTCAAGATCTCCGTCATGATCCATATCGAAGAATATAGCTTTGTTACCTCCGGTTTTGCTGCCAACCTGTGCTTTGGCCGTTACATCTTCAAAAACTCCTTTTCCGGCATTCCTGTATAAAATATCACCATTGTCTTTTACAATATAAAGGTCGAGAAATCCATCATTGTCATAATCAGCAAATGTTGCTGATGATTCATTTCCAGAGTGTTTTATTCCGGCTTCTTCAGAAACATCTTTAAAACGGCTCATCTCATTATTGAAGAGCCAGTGTTTATAGGTTGAAGTTGCCTGATCATAGCTTCCCACGTAGAGATCCACATCGCCGTCGCTGTCGTAATCCGCTGCCTCCACATGCGTATAGTACTTTGACCCGCTGCCATTTATTTCAGTATTAACAGGAACAATATTTAAACCGGCAGATGCCGTGGCGTCAGTGAATTTTATTACGTCAAGAAGAGATTTATTTTCTCCCGAAGAAGAAGCAGGCTGCTGAGAGTATGTAATCAGAGGAAACCCGATTAATGATCCTCCGGGCCCTTTTAAATCCATGATTCCTGCCTGGTATGGAGACGTTACCTTAAGATAATTATGAAAAATAGTGAACTGTACTATCGAATTTTCTTTATCCTTTTTTCTGAGCAGAGTAAGTGTTTTATCGTAATAATCAATGGCTTCCTTAGGAAACTCAGGGAATTGTTTTTGAATTATTTCCAATTGTTCAGTCGCTTTATCTGTCTCTCCGTTACGGATAAATATATCTGTCAGACTAAGCTGTGGAACAAGGTTTGCCGGTACCTTTTCGACCAGTTGAAGAAGGTATTTCTTTCGCTGTTGCTGAGATTCCTCATCTGACCCTGCAGAATATAATTCAGTAAGATCATACAGTATTTTAATATGATCGGGAGCAAATTTGAGAGCATCTTTTAATTCTGAAATAGCTTTCTCACGCTCATCATTCATTTGGTAAACTGTGGCCAGAAGTAACCTGATATCCGGATCTTTAGGATCAATTTTAATTGCTTCAAAGAGCTGCTTTTTTGCTTCAGGATATTTTGCCATTCTTAAATATGTCAATCCAAGATTTGCATATCCAAGCTTTTCTTTAGGTGCCAGTTTGATGAACTTTAGAAATTCTTTTTCGGCTTCGTCA
>PMIG01000147.1 GCA_003157055.1 Bacteroidales bacterium
ATGATCCTGCAGAAGGATCCTGCCGTCCTGTACTTCTCCGAAATTGGGAGAATCCCTGAATTTGCTGGTTGCAACCAGTGCTCTCCAGGCATCGTTTTCTCTTTCGTACTCGACTGTAAGTTTTCCGTTGAGCCAGTGCTGGATTTTATTCCCCCTGACAATTATTTCTGCCCTGTTACAGTTATTGGAACCGTTATCTATCTTATCTTTTTTTGGAGGTATAAGGTCATATAGACCTGCAACTGTCCGGTCTCCGTCTTTCCCCAGTTTTGCATCAGGGTGAAGCTTATCGTCAAGTATCTGGTATTCACATCCTATGCCAGCGAGTGCACCATTCTGGGATTCTATATCAACAAAGTACTTGATTCCGCTGTTAGCACCAGGCGTATATTTAAAGTCGGCGACAAGATCGAAGTTCCTGTAAGTTTTAATAGTAACAATATCACCGCCACCTCCCTGCGCTTTTGTGGCAGGATTAACTGATAGAACCCCATCCTTTATCTCCCAGCCGCTTTCAGGGAATTTTTTCGTTTTCGGGTTCATCCATCCACTAGATGTTTTTCCGTCGAACAACAGGTTCCAGCCTTCCTTCTTTTCTTTTTTCGAAAGCGTGTTATCAGGCAATGAGCCTGCTTTTGAATTCTTAGCGTTCATCGGTTTTCTCATACCTAGCTGCTGACCGCTTACCTGGGCGGCCATGAAAGATAACAACATTACTAAAGCAAAATCCCGTAGTAATTTTTTCATAATTCTGTAATTTGGTATACTAAAATTATAAGGTGAAAAGATATAATTTTTTTTGATTTATTTAATTTACTGCGGAGGAACACGATGTTCTTTGGAGATTATCATGCAAATCCTGACCCTGAAACTCTTTGGTTAACATGAGAAATAATAAAATAGCTTAAAAATTTTACTTTACCCGTTGTATAAGTCGTTTTTTTTAAACTGAAACAGGAAATTCGTTATTTTTGTTTCCTGTTTTTGGAAGAATAAACTAAAGAAATCATGCAAAACAGGGAACTTTCGATGAGACCTCTATTATTAATGGTCATATGGATCTTTTGCTTTGCCTTTCAGAATTCATCTGCACAGAAGGTTGTCGGACTTGATAACTGGTTTAACAAGGAGACCAATGCAAAGACCGGCAAGCCTTTCCATTATATATGGACAGACACAGAGAACAGCGGTTATTCAAGATGGGGCGAGATATTCAAGTCAAAAGGTGCTGTACTGGCAGATATTAATAAGCCATCTTCATCAGAATTGAATAAAATCAATGTTAATATAATAGTTGATCCTGACACAACAACTGAATCGAAATCACCTAATTATATCATGCCTGAAGATATTAAGGCAATAACGAAATGGGTTAAAAAGGGTGGTGTTCTGGCAATACTCGCCAACGATGCTCCAAATTGCGAATTCACCCATCTTAACCAGCTGGCAAAAAATTTCGGAATGACTTTTAATCACGTCACACTTCATCCTGTAACTGGTGCAAATTATGAGATGGGAGCTTCAGTCAATCTTCCTGCTCATCCTCTGTTTAACGGAATAACCAAGATCTATATGAAAGAGATTTCCGATATAAACCTTTCAGACGATGCCAAAGCAATACTTATCGAGAACGGCAAGGTGCTGATAGCCGAAAACTGGGTTGGCAAGGGATATGTATTTGCAATCGGCGACCCTTGGATATATAATGAATATATGGATCACGACCGCCTGCCTGAAAGCTTCCAGAACAGGAAAGCGGCAGAAAACCTCACCGACCTGCTATTAGGTAATGCAAAGAGAAAATAATACCCCTTTCTTTTTCTCCCAAGGGGAAATACCCTTACGGCATGCAGCCTGTGGTATACGACAACATTCCGGATTTTGAGGATTTCGGTTTGAGATGTTTCCTCCTTACCGGATCAAAATTGTTTAAAATAAAATGATACACAAAACAGCATTAATTACAGGAGCTTCCGGAGGCATAGGACTTGAATTTGCAAGGATTCATGCATCAAAAGGCGATAATCTCGTTCTTGTCGCCAGAAGCAGCGATAAGCTTGATGAAGTAAAGAGAGAGCTGGAGAAAGATTATAAAGTTGAGGTATATAATATAGTTAAAGACCTCTCTGTGAAAGATGCTGCAGCAGATGTTTTCAATGACGTGAAAAGTAAGAATATTATTGTCGGTTACCTGGTAAATAATGCCGGCTTTGGGGATTTTGGGCTTTTTGCCGGAAGCGATTGGGAAAAGCAGGAGAAGATGATCGGCCTTAACATTACTGCGTTGGCTCATCTTACCCGGTTGTTCCTGCCTGGAATGATTGAGAGGGGAGAGGGAAAAATTCTGAATGTCGCATCAATGGCCTCTTTTCAGCCCGGACCAACAATGTCTGTCTATTTTGCCTCCAAGGCATTTGTCCTTAGTTTTTCAGAAGCAATTAATAATGAAGTAAAAGATAAGGGAGTAAGTGTGACGGCTCTCTGCCCTGGCTCAACGGAAAGCAATTTTCATGCAGTTGCAATGAATGATCCAAACCTTGTCGAGGATCGGAAAATGCAATCTGCAAGAGAGGTTGCGGAGATCGGTTACAGGGCAATGATGAAAGGAAAGCCTGTAGTAATTCCCGGATTAAGAAATGCTTTCCTTGCATTTGCTGTAAGGTTCTTTCCACGTGAATTCATTACAAAAATGGCAAGGAAAATACAAGAGGGCAAACACCTTTAAGCCCCAGAGCCTTTGTGCCTTTAAATTCCTCATTTAGTTTTATCCGTCAATTATAGTACCTTTGACGTTTTAATTCAGGAATAATCCCCGCCCCTGCAAGGCAGTTTTTATTTCCCATTATTTAANNCCTATACAGGTACAGGCTATACCAATAGTTCTAAACGGAACCGATCTTATTGGCTGTGCTCAGACAGGTACAGGAAAAACTGCTGCTTTTGCAGTGCCGATTCTTCAGATACTAAGCAAAAACAAGAATTTTGACCGGAAGAGAAAAATCCGCAGCCTTATCGTTACGCCGACCAGGGAGCTGGCAATACAGAT
>PMIG01000054.1 GCA_003157055.1 Bacteroidales bacterium
TCCTGATTTCAGTCTTCCCGGGATAGATGGTAAAACTTATACTCTGAAAAGTTTTGAGAAAGAACATGTACTGGTTATTGTTTTCAGCTGTAATCATTGTCCTACTGCCCAGGCTTATGAAGACCGGATAATTGCGATAGAAAAAAATTACAGGTCCAAAGGTGTTTCTCTTGTTATGATCTCCCCAAACTCAACAAAAGCTCTGAATTATTCAGAGTTGGGCTATACCGATATGGGTGACAGCTTTGAAGAAATGAAGCTGCGCGCAAAGGATAAAGGGTTTGCTTTCCCTTATCTTTATGATGGTGATAATCAGAAATGCGCATTGGCTTATGGTCCGGTTGCCACTCCACATTGCTTTGTCTTTGACAAAAACCGTATCCTGTGTTATGCGGGACGAGTTGACGGATCAGAAAAACCCGGTTCAGGGAACGGTGAAGATCTGAGAAATGCCATTGATGAAGTGCTTGCAGGGAAAACAGTCACTACCCCCACAACTAAAGTATTCGGATGCTCAATTAAATGGTCGTGGAAAGGTGAATATACCGAAAAGTTATATCAGCAATGGGCTGAATTGCCGGTAACACTTGAGGATATTGATATAAACGGGATTAAAGAACTGGTAAAAAACAGCTCCTCAGGTAAACTCAGATTAATAAATATCTGGGCCACCTGGTGTGGTCCGTGTGTCACAGAATTTCCTGATCTTGTTATTATAGACAGAATGTACCGCGGACGGAAATTTGAATTTATTACAATCAGCGCAGATAAAGGGGCAAAAAAGCAGGATGTGCTCAGTTTCCTGAAACAACACGAAGCTTCAAATAAGAACTATATTTTTAATAAGGATGATGTTTATCAGATGATTGAGGCAATTGATCCGGAATGGCAGGGCGGTTTGCCGTATACCATGGTCATCGAACCAGGAGGAAACATCATTTATCGAAAGCAGGATATTATTGACCCGGCGCAAATGAAAAAGCTGATAGTCGATGATAAATTTATTGGCAGATATTACTAGTGGAAAGAGTATCTCAGAAATCTGCAAGTTGTGCTTCCCTGCCTGCCGGCAGGCGTCATCTTTTAAAATAGAAAACCCCGCAAGATCTAAGATCTGCGGGGTTAACGAATTATTTATCCGGAAAATAGTTTATCCTGGAATATTTTATTAGTTTATTTAGTTATCTCAACAACTGCATACTTTGAAATTTTCCAGAACTGGGCAGGATCAGTTATCTCTAAGGATTCAATTTTCTTGTCTTTATCACGTATAAACTGATAAGAATTTGCGGGATGCTCAGAGATAAGCTTGGCACTCTTTGAATTAACCAAAATAGAATTCATTTTAGTGATGTCGATCTGGACAAAAGCACTGTCAGGAAGTGCTCCGGTTAAAGTTTCTGTTTTACCAAGACCGATGAATCCGCCTTCTTTGGTTAAAAGACCCTTGGCTTTCAATTCTTTATACGTACCAACGGCATAAAAAGCCTTATTCATCTCATAAGTCTGGGTACTGATTTTCTCATCCTTTTTTGCAATAGTATCCTGCATAACTGCCACCTGGGTATTGAGCTGATCTACCTCAAATTTCTTTTCAACCAGGGCGGTCTTCAGTTCGGAAATTTCATTTTCATTCTGTTTCATCGAAAATTCGAGTTCAGAAATTTTAGTTTGAAGGATCTTTATTGTTCCGCCTGACTTCTTTAATTGAGCATTCAGGAAGGCGATCTTATTTTTGTTCTGTTCAAGGAGTGTATTTATGGTTTTTATGTCTTCCAGAACCTGTAGTCTCTTGTCTTTCGATATTTCAGCATTCGATGAATTAACAGTGATTAGTTTCTCTTTTTCTTTTATAATTGCGATATTCTTTTCAATATCATCGAAAGTCGTTATCCATTCGTTTATCACAGAATCACGGGCATTTACTTTATCTGTAAGGGAAGTCTTCTGTGTTTCCATCAGATTAGTCAGCTTTTTATGCTCGTGGTTATAGAGTGAAAAAGCTATTATCCCCATAAGCAACAATATTATAAAGCAGATTATTGAAGTATTGACAATGCCTTTTTTTACTCCTTCATCTCTGATATTCTTTTCAATATCATTTTTAGACTTTTCATTTTTACTGATTTCTGTATTTTCCTTTATAGGATCAGTTTTGCTTTTTTCATCTGTTTCCATAATATTTTGTTTTATGTAATTAAATACAAATTCAAAGATAAGTTCTTATTTAAGTGCCGGTGTTACATAATTATTGAAAAGAGTTGCATTATTCACATACATATATAAACCTCAAAATCCCGCAAGCAGAAGCATGATAATTAGTTAAACACCCTTGTTCCGGAAATAAACTTTTTGCTCCACCAGGGATGGCCCTATGAAATGATGGTTACACCATTTTTGGAAAGTGATCACCGCTAAAACTAAATGTAATATTTTTACCTTGTATTGAGAAAGGTTAAGTTTCGGCGTGGCAATCTCAGTTTTTCTTTCTATCATTGTATAAAGGGTGTACTATATTGTAATCGCTTCAAATATAATTAATTAAGTTTCGGATGAAGGACAAAATCTCCTTTTTTATCAATAATTCAGGCTAAAATAAAATCAGAGGACTATGCAAGTTACTGTGACCAGAAAGGATAGTAAATTTGTCCCTGACCCTAGCAG
The DNA here is from genome assembly GCA_003157055.1 of Bacteroidales bacterium. GTDB lineage: Bacteria > Bacteroidota > Bacteroidia > Bacteroidales > VadinHA17 > LD21. The sequence continues at coordinate 2,665 of PMIG01000054.1, forward strand.
GGTAATCGCCCGTTTCTTTAATATTTCCAATGAAAGAAGTAAGTATGTTATAAGCAATGTGCTGGCTATGTCTGAAAGTGAGGTATATACCACATTAAGTAAGGTGCTTGAGAGGTTATTCCAGACGTCATAGAAATATTTCAATGATATTTGAAACGCATTTTAATAAACTGTATAACTTGTTTGATGAGTTAGGAATAAAACCAGGCAATGTTAATCAATCACGATAAGCTGCTTATAGGGTCATATTTCACAGTGGAATGTTCCATTGAATCGGCAGCTTTTTTTAATCCATCCGTTGTAGAAGATCCCGATCAGTCAGAATTAGGACTGGATGAGAAAAGAGTGATTTTTAGCTTCAGGGCAACTGGTGAAGGGCATATTTCATCCCTTGTTTTTCGTTCAGCTATTATTGATAAGAATAATAATCTGATTATTGAACCTGTTGGCAAAATGTTAGCAGAGGCAGAGCGAATCAAAAGGCATATTTATAATAAAAAATCATTTATAAAAAAGCTGGATGAAATGCATGATTTCGACAATAAGATTTCTCCGGTTTTTGTTTTAGAAAATTTGGGTGACAGATTTACTTATGGTGAATTGAAAAAGGCCGTAGAAGAAACAAGAAAAACACATCAGCTTTCGCCAAATAAAGAATTAATCATTAATCAAATGATGTGGCTGGCTCTTTCACATTATGAAATTGAATTTTCACTTGATTCGGCAATTTCCGAGAGAGTTATTTTCCCGATCTCTGATACTGAAAAAAATGGTATTGAAGATGCACGTTTTGTTAAATTCAAAGAGGAAAACGGTGAAGTAATTTACTATGCTACCTATACTGCTTACGATGGCATTTCAATATTACCAAAGCTGCTTGCGACCAAAGATTTCTATCATTTCAAAGGTTTACCTGTTCATGGCGAACTTGCACAGAATAAAGGAATGGCATTGTTTCCCAGGAAGATCAATGGTAAATATGCCATTCTGTGCAGAATAGATGGGGTAAATAATTATATAGCTTATTCAGATAATATCAATATCTGGCGCGAAGCCAAACTCATTCAGAGGCCAAAATATCCATGGGAATTTGTTCAGGTTGGAAATTGCGGCTCGCCTATCGAGACGGAAGAAGGTTGGCTGGTTATAACACATGGAGTAGGACCCATGAGGGAATACGTTTTAGGAGCATCATTATATGAACTTGATAATCCTGAAAAAGAAATCGGCAGGCTAAAGACACCTTTATTGGCTCCCAATAATGAAGAAAGGGAAGGTTATGTGCCCAATGTTATTTACTCTTGCGGTTCCATTATCCATAATAAAAATCTGATTATTCCATATGGCATGTCAGACTGCGCATCTACTTGCGCTTCAATTATTTTAAGTGAACTCCTGAATGAACTTAAGAACTCAAAGTAGCAGCTGCTGTTGCAGTCACTGCATCTGTTACTACAATTATAACCTCATCTTTTTAGTATTTTGCATTTAAAAGCTTCTCCTTTCAGAGGACAGGGAAAATGGACAAAAAACCCCAAAAGGCAGTTGCCGTTATTGTAGCCCATCCCGATGATGAAACGTTATGGGCTGGTGGAACAATACTGAGCCATCCGTCATGGAGGTGGTTTATTGTTTGTATGTGCCGCGGAAGCGATAAAGGCCGGGCTCCTAAATTCTATAAAACATTACAAATTTTAAAGTCTGAGGGAATAATGGGCGATTTGGACGACGGCCCGGAACAAAAGCCTCTGGATGAAAATGAGCTGAAACATGAAATACTGCAGCTATTGCCTTCCAGGCATTTCGACCTGATTATTTCCCATAATCCAACCGGAGAATATACAAGGCATATCAGGCATGAGGAAGTAAGCAAAGCAATTATTAAACTCTGGTATAGCGGTAAAATATCTGCCAATGAACTTTATACCTTTGCTTATGAAGATGGTGGCAAGGAATATTATCCCAGACCTGTGCAAAACGCTTCTGTTTACCGGACACTTACGAAACGGATCTGGCTTAGAAAATATAACATAATTACAAAAACATACGGATTTGAAAAAAGCAGTTTTGAAGCAGAAACAACACCGCGCGCAGAATCATTCTGGCAATTTACAAATTCGGGCGATGCCAAAAAATGGCTTAATAATGGAGGAGTTTTAAAATGAAAGTATTGGTATTATATGATNNGTTTGAGCCGGATGTTGTTGTTGGAATAGGTTATTGGGGACATACGCCTCAATTGGTTCTCCACCCGCAACGGTATGGTAAGCAGCCGGTCCCATGGTTGGTTGCCGATGGTTATATTGCGAACTACCAGGAGGTTTTGAACGCTCTTCCGCTTATACTGGTGACATCG
>PMIG01000307.1 GCA_003157055.1 Bacteroidales bacterium
GGTTATCAGACAGGCCCTGATTGCTGGAATGCTGACAAAGGATATTGAGAATTACGGGCTTCTGAAAATCACTCAGAAAGGGATGGAGTATATTGAGAAACCTGTTTCGTTTATGCTGGCTGAGGACCATGACTATGCCGATACCACTGACGAAGAAAATGCATTCGGTGCAAAAACAGCAGCCGTTGATGAAGAGCTTTTCAGCGTGCTGAAAGATTTGCGCAAAAAAATATCAAAACAGAAAGATGTTCCGCCTTTTGTGATCTTCCAGGATCCTTCTCTGGAGGATATGGCAATTCAATACCCTATCACTCTTGATGAATTACAGAATATCTCAGGAGTCGGAGCAGGTAAGGCGCAACGCTATGGACAGGAATTCATAGAGATAATCAAGAANNCCTCTCGAGGATATTGCCGAAGCAAAAGGTCTCGAGATAGGCGAACTCTTATCCGAGATAGAGGCAATAGTAAACTCAGGTACACGCCTGAATCTCGATTATTATATCGATTCAATGGTTGATGAGGAGAGGCAGCATGACATTTATTTATTTTTCAGGGAAGAAGCTGAAACAGATTCTCTTGAAGATGCNNAGGCTGGTCAGGATAAAATTCCTTTCCGAAATGGGGAATTAATTTATTTTTTCATTTCAGCTGGTACAAAATAGCTGATCACCACCAATAATATATAAAAAGGATAAATGACCCCTGACAAAGGGAACCATTTAATAAGCTGTCTTTTGCAATATCTTGTAGCAGTGTTCATTACTATAAGATAGTCCACAGTCGATTTTATAAGTGATGCTGCCAGGAAAACCAAAAGGAGAGCGGGACTGAAAATGGCTGCTGTAAGAAGTGATATCTGGAAGAGAATTGTAACGAATGTCACAACTCCCAGAACCCAGGTAAATGTGTCCTTATATGCCCCAGCTTTTGATATCCATCTTGCTCTCTGCCTGAAAAATGCTGATACTGTTTCTGAAGAATTGGTAGATACCCTTGCTTCAGCTGATTCAAGCCACATAATTTTATTTCCGGGGTCATTTTTTATCTCATGAAGCAGGAATACATCATCACCACTGATAAGTTCATCGTGAAGATTTCCTGAATACCTGTTATATATTTCTTTGGTGAAGGCAAGGTTTGCACCGTTGCACATCACGGGTCTGCCCTGGAATGCCGTTCCCGCCGTTATGCCCTGCAGGCTCAGAAATTCAAGCTCCTGAAATCTCTGGAAAAACCCTATGCCTCCTTCCATCTCAACGGGAAGGATAATCATCTCAGGTTTATTCTCCTCAAAGAAAGAGGCAATGGTTTTCAGCCAGCTTTTTCCCATCCTGCAATCCGCATCTGTTGTTACTATCAGGCTTCCTTTTGATACGCTTATACCATGCCGGATAGCAGATTTTTTACCTCTTTCGCTGTTTTGTAAAACGACAAGATTTTTTATTCCTTCAAATCCCAAGGCGATGGCTGATGTGCTATCGTTCGAATTATCGTCAATAAGCAGGATCTCGAAAAGGTCAGGGTTGTAATCCTGTTCAGAAAGATGCCTGAGTAGAACCGGAAGGTTTTTTTCTTCGTTGCGGCAGGCAATTACTACTGAAAGAAACCGGCCCGGGACTGATTTAGGGCGATAATATTTAATCTGAGTAAGGCTTCTGTAAATCTGGCTAAGCAGATATATATAGGGTGTAAGGGATATTAAGAGAAGCCATTGCATCGCTTATTTCCTCATCCATTCGTAGAAAGAATAGTGTTCGGAACTCATTCCCAGGGCTTCATAGGTTTTCCTCGCCTGTTCATTTTTTGTTTCGACGTACAGGCGTAGTCCGGCAATATCCTGTTCTTCAGCTATATTCTTTATATGTGTGTACATATTCCTGAATATCCCCTGCCTGCGGAATTCAGGGACAACATAAACTGATTGAAACCACCAGACATTGCAGTTTCGCCAGTCGCTCCACTCGAAGGTTATCAGCAGCGAGGCAATTACCCTGCCGGTAGCTTCCGCCACATAGTACTGTCCGCGGGAAGGATCCTCAAAAACGGCTTTCACTCCTTTTATAACAACGTCAGGGTCGAGTTCCATCTTTTCGGTCTCCCATGCCATTTTAAGCTGGAAATCGGCTATGAATGGTGCATCTGCAAGAATTGCATTCCGGATTGTTATCATTTATTTGTCTTTTATCATGGGATTTATATAATTATCATTCAACTCCCTTCAACTCCCTTCAACCCCCTTCAACCTATTTATACTCATCCCAGCTCTTTATTTCAAGATCTTCCAATTTTATGTTGCAAAATGCAAGGATAAATGCACTTGCAAGCCTCGCATTTGTTATGAGGGGAACATTGAAATCAATAGCGCTTCTTCTGATGGTGTAATCATTATCAAGTTCAGTTGCGCTGAGATCCTTTGGTATGTTCACCACAAGGTCAACTTCGCGGCTCTTAATGAGCTCTATGGTATTCGGTGATTTATTCTCATCAGGCCAGTAGGCAACGTGCGCTTCAACGCCTGCATTCTCAAGAAACTGCTGGGTTCCCCTTGTTGCGTATATTTTATGTCCTCTTTCCCTGAGAGCCCTTGCGCTATTGAGGAGCTCAACTTTTGAACGGGCAGGTCCGGTGGAGAGCAGGATACTCTTTTGGGGTACCCGGTAACCAACAGAGAACATTGCCTTCAGAATTGCCTCGTAAAAACCCTCTCCGATACAGCCGACCTCGCCAGTCGATGACATATCAACGCCAAGGATGGGATCGGCTTTGGCCAGTCGCGAGAAGCTAAACTGTGGCGCTTTTACGCCTACATAGTCAAGTTCAAAAAGCGATTTATCAAGTTTTTTTACGGGTATTCCAAGCATTACCTTCGTTGCCATTTCTATAAGGTTTGTTTTTAAGACTTTGGAAACAAACGGCATACTACGGCTTGCCCGGAGGTTGCATTCAATCACTTTAATATCATTGTCCCTGGCAAGGAATTGAATATTGAAGGGACCGGATATATTAAGCTCCCTTGCTATCTGTCTTGATATTCGTTTTATTCTCCTGACTGTCTCTAAATATATCTTCTGAGGGGGAAATACAATTGTTGCATCGCCTGAATGGACGCCGGCAAATTCTACATGCTCACTGATGGCATATGCTATTATTTCTCCTTCCTTTCCAACAGCGTCTATTTCAATCTCCTTGGCATTCTCAATGAATTCGGAAACTACAACCGGGTATTGCTTTGATACCTTGGACGCAAGTTCGAGATAATGAGTAAGCTCATTCTTATTTGAGACCACATTCATTGCTGCTCCGGACAGGACATAAGATGGCCTGATAAGGACAGGAAATCCTATACGGTCAACAAATGCGAAAATATCGTCGATAGAAGAGAGCTCCTGCCACCTCGGCTGGTCGATGGCAAGGCTATCGCACATCTTCGAGAATTTATGACGGTCTTCAGCCATGTCGATTGAGAGCGGCGAGGTTCCCAATACGGTTACATTTTCCCTGAAAAGTCTCATCGCCAGGTTGTTTGGTATTTGTCCCCCTACCGATACAATTACTCCTCCCGGGTGTTCGAGATCAATAATATCAAGGACTCTTTCGAAAGTGAGCTCATCGAAGTAAAGCCTGTCGCAGATATCATAATCAGTGCTAACGGTTTCGGGATTGTAATTAATCATTATTGACCGGAAGCCCTCCTTCTTAATCGTTTCGATTGCGTTGACTGAACACCAGTCGAACTCAACGCTTGAACCTATCCTGTAAGCTCCTGAACCAAGAACGATTATTGATTTCCTGTCCCTCTCATATACGATATCATTCTCTGTTCCTCCGTATGTAAGGTAAAGGTAATTTGTGACGGCCGGGTACTCGGCTGCGAGGGTGTCGATTTGTTTGACGCAGGGAACAATACCGAGGTTTTTCCTTCTCTGCCTGACCTTCAGAAGATCTTCGTTGATTTCTGACGGTCCTGATCCGAGTACATGCCTTGCAATCTGGAAGTCGCTGAACCCGTTTATCTTGGAATGAGATAACAGCTCTGTGGGAATACTTTCAATGGTTTTGTATTTGCTGAGCTCATCTTTGATATTGATGATATTTCTGAGCTTGAAGAGGAACCACTTGTCGATCTTTGTGAGTTCATAGATCTTATCGATAGACATTCCCTTATCGAGAGCCTCGGCAATTGAGAATATCCTCATATCGGTCGGTTCGGCAAGCTCTTTCTCGATATCCCTGAATTTGATTTCATGGTTGCCTGTAAATCCATGCATTCCCTGGCCTATCATTCTGAGTCCCTTCTGGATAACCTCCTCGAAATTTCTCCCGATTGCCATAACTTCACCGACGCTTTTCATGCTGCTGCCTATGGCATGCGATACACCCTCGAATTTATTAAGGTCCCATCTGGGGATTTTGCAGACAATATAATCGAGAGCAGGTTCAAAGCATGCGGTTGTGGTTTTTGTCACAGAATTCTTCAGTTCATGAAGTCCGTATCCGAGACCAAGCTTTGCAGCTACGAATGCAAGAGGGTAGCCTGTTGCTTTTGATGCAAGTGCACTTGAACGCGAGAGCCGGGCATTGACTTCAATTACCCGGTAATCTTCTGAATCGGGAGAGAGTGCAAACTGAACGTTGCATTCACCGACGATCCCGATATGCCTTATGATTTTTATGGAAAGTTCCCTAAGCTTATGATATTCGCTGTTTGTCAGGGTTTGCGATGGAGCCACCACAATACTTTCTCCGGTATGAATGCCAAGCGGATCGAAGTTTTCCATGTTACAAACAGTGATACAGTTATCGTAAATATCGCGCACAACTTCATATTCAACCTCTTTCCA
>PMIG01000065.1 GCA_003157055.1 Bacteroidales bacterium
CCGGAATGGAAAGATGCATTTCTGTTTGCCACAAAACTGGCGGACTCTTTAGGATTGGAAATGGCTATTGCCGGATCTCCCGGATGGAGCGAAAGCGGAGGTCCATGGGTACAGCCTTCACAGGCTATGAAAAAATATGTCTGGAGTGAGATCCGGATAAAAGGCGGACAACCTTTTTCAGGAACATTGCCTCATCCGCCTTCCAATACCGGATCATTTCAGAATATTTCCATTGGTAACGGCAATTCCGGGAATTCATCAAAACCAGTGGCTGAATTCTATGCCGATATAGCAGTTGTTGCATATAGAATTCCGGAAAGCGATATGTCACTTAGTGAGTTACAACCAAAAATAACATCCAGCGGAGGAAAGTTCGAACTCAAGTCGCTGACCGATGGCGATGTCGCAAAGTCAACACTTCTTCCTTCTGCATCTGCCGGAAAGAAATCTTGGGTACAGTTTGAATTTGCCAAACCGTTGACATTTCAGGCGCTTACCCTGGCCATTAGTATTAGCGGCAGATCCGGAAGCCAGGAACTTGAAGTCAGCAATAATGGCAGGGAATTCAGAACAATATTTAAAATCCCTGTCGGCAGAGGATCGCAAAATACATTTACATTTGCACCTGAAACTGGAAGATTTTTCCGTTTCACTGTTCTTACACCTGCACCTCAACCCGGACAAAGAGCCAATTCGTCTGGTTCCTCTCCCCAGAGACCAGCAGTACATCCAGGAACGCAGATCGCAGAACTCAATTTGCACACAGTGGCTCGCGTAAACCGTTTCGAAGACAAAGCAGGCTTTACATCCGCTACTGGTCTGGCTTCTCTTGCAACACCTTCAATAAAGGCATCTGAAGTGATAAATAAAAATAATGTGATAAACCTGACAACTATGATGGCTCCCGATGGTACGCTTAACTGGAACCCTCCTCAGGGAGAATGGGTAGTTATGCGGATGGGGTATTCATTAACCGGTCACCAGAATTCGCCTGCCTCACCCGAAGCAACAGGACTTGAGGTAGATAAACTTAATGCGGTATATGTTAAAAATTATTTCAATAATTATCTGGATCAGTATAAAGATGCTACAGGCGGACTGATGGGTAAAAGGGGTCTTAAGTATATCATAACCGATAGCTGGGAAGCCAGGACTGCCAATTGGACCGATAGCATGATGGTGGAATTTAAAAAGCGAAACGGTTATGATATGCTTCCCTGGTTGCCGGTTCTTTCCGGTCATGTGGTAGAAAGCTCAGAGGCAAGTGACAGGTTCCTGTGGGACTTCCGCAATGTTCTGGAAAAGCTGGTTGCTGAAAACCACTATGATAACCTTACTAAAATTCTCCATGATCGGGGTCTGGGTCGATATTCAGAATCACACGAAAGCGGACGCGCATTTATTGGCGATGGAATGCNNGTAGCAGTACGGTTTAAAGCAGACGTCCGCGAATCGGCTTCAGTAGCACACATTTATGGACAAAATCTTGTAGCTGCTGAATCAATGACAGCGAGAGGCAATACCTGGGCTTTTTCACCGGAAAGGTTAAAACCAACGGCCGATATGGAACTTGCCAGTGGGCTGAACAGATTTGTAATCCATACCTCAGTGCACCAGCCGGTGGATGATAAAATTCCGGGGCTTGGTCTTGGACCATATGGACAGTGGTTCACCCGGCATGAAACCTGGGGAGAACAGGCCCTGCCATGGACAACCTATCTGGCCCGTAACTGTTTNNTGCCGGATGTACCCAAAGGTTATGAATTCGATTTTGTGAATGCCGATGCACTGTTAAATGTTCTTTCTGTTAAAAATGGAAAGATCGTTTCAACCGGCGGTATGAGTTACCAGATTATGGCACTCGATTCCAGCATGCAGTATATGTCTTTGCCCGTGTTGCGCAAAGTAAGGGAAATATTGAATGCCGTTGCTATTATCGTTGGGCCCAAACCTATAAATACTCCCAGTTTAAAAGATGATGAAAATACTTTCAAATCAATTGCTAATGAGCTATGGGGAGAAGGAACCGGCACAAAGATTATTGGGAAAGGTAAAGTATATGCTGGACAAACAATAAAGGCAGTGCTTGAAGCTTTGAATATCTATCCGGATTTTGAATACTCCAAGCCCCAGAGCAGCACAGAACTTTTATATGTTCACCGCAAACTGGCTGATGGTGAATTATATTGGATAAATAATCGTCACAACCGTGCTGAGAATGTGGTAACTACATTTCGTGTAGATGGAAAAGCGCCTGAGATCTGGGATCCGGTGACAGGTGAGATTAAACAGGCTTCCTATATTATCGCTGGTGGAAGAACTACCATACCATTGAATCTTGAACCTGATGATGCTGTTTTCATAGTTTTCCGCGAAAAAGCTAAAACATCTTCGCGTGTAATACCAATTCCGGTTGAAAAAGAGGTTGTCACCATCGAAGGGAGCTGGGAGATCAGTTTCCAACCCAACCGGGGAGCACCTGCACAGATTGCGCTTAAAGAACTTACTGCCTGGAACGAAAATACTAATCCCGGAGTTAAATACTTCTCAGGAACCGGGACCTATTCCAAAACAGTTCAGGCACCTGCTGAATGGTTTAAATCAGGTCAGGAATTATGGCTTGATCTTGGAGCTGTCAAGAATCTTGCTGCAGTTGTGCTTAACGGAAAGTCACTGGGTATTGTCTGGAAGACTCCTTTTCGGGTGAATGTAACTAAGGTGCTCAAAGAGGGTGAAAACAAACTCGAGGTGAAGGTTACCAATCTTTGGGTAAACCGTCTGATCGGCGACGAGCAACCTGGTGCTAAGAAGTTAACATACACGACACAATCATTCTACCAGGCTGACTCACCTCTGTTACCTTCAGGGCTGTTAGGTCCGGTGAAGATTGTGAGTTTATCGTTAAATTAAATTATTATCGGCTTCATTCTTTTGAATTCACCTCTTCTGTTCCTCCTTTAGAGTGTCGTCTCAACCTCACTCCTATTAATAATTATTGTCAACTATTACTGTTATGTTGATCAGTAATTAAATAACTTGTGTACAAATGACTGATGCACATACTGCAAACTTTTCTGCCAATTTTCGCGCATTTTTTTCTTGCTGTTTCCTCCTCCTCGCATGCAAAAATATTTTCAATACTTTCGGACTTATCCATTTTTCCGCAAACAGATAATTGCTGCGAGGTGCAACCCTCTTCTGTCATCCTGCCTTTAAACAAATGATATTCACCGGAATTCTTTTTCTTTTTCAATGTATAAGCATCCATTTTAAATTAGTTTTGGGTTTATCTGAATGATATCAAAATGATATCAAGATTACTTTCATTCAAATTCATTTTGCCATCAGCTCTCGATTTAACATACTGCTTATTATAAATCAAATCAAAATTTAAAAGATAAGAAACATTCTTCTGAACCTATTTCGGCATAAAATTTGCATTTATACCTGATATTGACTTTTTTTAACAGTATTCCAAAAAAAAATCAGGAGGGAAAGGAAATGAAAAATTTGATAAGATTTAAACATTTGATTTACATTTTTTTTGCCGGTGTTTTTACCATACTCTTTCAGAGTTGCATAGTTTACAATCCATATAACTATTCCGGAAGATACAACGACTATAAACAACCACTTTTGCCTGTATCTGATATAATCCA
>PMIG01000070.1 GCA_003157055.1 Bacteroidales bacterium
ATCGATCTGCGACTCGCGGGCAAATGTATTGGTGTTGTTATTCGGAGCCCTCCATGCACCGGTGCCAAACGGATGAACCGGAGAGGTGTCCTTTTCGCTGTAACTTGTAGTCTTCGCATTCGGAATATCATAGATTGTATCTGAACCCCGTGTCCCTGAAAAATATACATGGTAGTCCCACATCTGGATCTTTCCCGATTTATCGCTCCCTGAATTAATCTTAACCACGCCGGCCGGGTGAAAAGTATCATAGAAAAACTCCTCATCCCGGGTCCATGCAAGCATTACAGGCTTACCGGTAAGCTTTGCAAGCCTGGCAGCCTCAATCCCCTGCTGATATGCTCCTTTGCCGCCAAAACCGCCGCCGACAAACGGAGTAATGACTCTTACATTTTCCCTGGCTAAACCCAGTTCCCGGACTATCCCGTCCTGTAATCCAAAGGGCGCCTGAGTAGCTGCATAAACGATCATTTTGCCATTGTCAAGATAAGCAAGCGCTGTATGCGGCTCTATCGATGCATGCGCCAGATATGGATCATGGTACTCAGATTCAATTACTTTATCACAAAGCTGCCTGCCTGCTTCAAGGTCGCCGCTTGTCCTTACGACATTTACGCGGCTGTCTGCTTTCAGCATAAACTCAGGAAGAGTTTTATCACTGACTTTCATCTCATCAAATGAATAGTCGGCTTTGATCTTCACAATTGCCTCATCGGCTTCGTCATGATTCCCGCTTATCACTGCGATAAAATCTCCATCGCGGACAACCGAAACACCAGCTATCTTTTCGGCTCCTGAAACATCTGCAGATATCAGTTTGGCACCATGTGACGGCGGACGCAGTATCCGCGCATAAACCATGCCCGGCAGCCTCATGTCGCCGCAGTATTTTGCTTTGCCGGTAACTTTCAGGTAAGCATCGCTTCTCTTAAGCGATTTACCTACATAAGTAAATTTTGAAAAATCTTCCGGAACCGGCTTGTCGTCAAGAAATTTCTCGATCTTCTTGCCTTTTGCAAGCTGACCATATGTAACCTTGTTTTTAGGATTCTTAGTATCAAGAATGATACCATCACGGACTTCAAGCTGCGAAGCAGGAACACCCATCTGAGCCGATGCCATACCTACAAGCACACCCCTGGCTTCGGCGGCAGCGGCTCTCATCCTAGGGCCAAAACTGCGTGTCGACATCGATCCCCAGGTTCCTTGATCATAAGGGCACAGATCAGTGTCACCCATTACCATTTTCACTTTTTCAAACGGCACATTGAGCTCTTCCGCCATCTCCATCGCCAGAGATGTAATGATCCCCTGCCCCATTTCAATTTTACCTGTATAGCAGGTCACGGTTCCATCTTCTGCAATATGAAGAAAAGCATTGTAATCCTTCGGAAGACTTCTTGCCTGTTCGGCAGGTGCTGCGAGCAGATCAAGAGATCTCCATGGCGTGAAGAAAATGAATATCCCTCCACCTAAAAGCTGAACGAAACTTCTTCTTTTCATTCCTGATCTCTCTGTTTTACCTGAGCTTACAGAAGTATAGCTTTCTTTTTCTTTCATGATTACTTCCCTCCTCTCATTTCTAAGGCAGCTGTTTTAACAGCCTCAATTATACGAACATGTGCCGAACAGCGGCAGTAACTATTCTCAAGCCCGTCTATTATCTCCTGATGTGTTGGTGATGGGTTCTTAATAAGCAGTCCGGTGACAGTCATTATCATTCCGGGAGTGCAATAACCGCACTGAAGAGCGTCATGTTCAATAAATGCTTTTTGAACCGGGTGCAGCTTCCCTTTCTTTTCAAGTCCCTCGATAGTAACTATTTTCTTCCCTGCAACGTCGCCAACAGAGATTGAACATGATCTTACAGGCTCATTATTGACAAGAATAGTACAAGCTCCGCAAAATCCTGTACCGCAGCCAAACTTAGTGCCGGTCAGCCCAAGGTTATTCCGCAAAACCCACAGCAATGTCTGAGAAGGATCAATGCGGAGCTCCGTCTTTTTCCCATTTAATGAAAAGCGAATTGTCTCTTCCATATTTACCTTATTAGTTTTAATTCATCTAAATAGTCCTCAGGTGTATCAATATCTTTCAAGACTGATGAAGAGTTTGTTTCAACCTCTTTAATATCGTCAGAATGGTTATCCATTATTCTCCTTAAAGTGTCCGAAGGCCCAAGATTTAATATTTCATCATAGTACTTTCTGCCGATAATTACCGGATGACCTCGTTTCTTTTCACTGGAAGGGATTACAATTCCCTTCCCCGAGCTATTAAAAGCAGAGATTACCATATTTATAATTCTCTTTTCAACCATGGGCTGATCGCCGGGACAGATAAGCGCCCCTCTGAACACGCCGGGAATGAACCTTAGTCCGCATTGAACTGATGAGAGCATGCCTTGTCCGTAATTATCATTAAAGCAAATGTTTATATTGTGCTTCTCAATAACCTGCAATATTTCTTCCTTCCATGATCCGAGAACTATTACCATTTTATCGATATCCGAGGCAGCAACATTTGCGATTACTGTTTCAATAATGGTGCTCTTTCCGAACGGCAATACCATTTTGGGGGCTTTCATGCGCGACGACTCACCGGCAGCTAGTATTATTGCCCAGATATCATTCATTCAAATATATTATTTGCCACTCAATTGTTTCAAATCATTAGAAGTGTATGATGTACACTTAATCTTA
>PMIG01000118.1 GCA_003157055.1 Bacteroidales bacterium
TTGATAATCAAGGGGTTTTAGTGGGGTTGAGGTCGGTGGCGGATTCGAACCGCCGTAAACGGTTTTGCAGACCGCTACCTAGCCACTCGGTAAACCGACCATCAGTTTGGATTGCAAAAATAATAAAATTTGTAAATTTCCTATAACTTAAAGCATTATGCTTCTATCTTTAGCAAACATTACCTGGTAATAACCACGCTTACCGATTGAATCTTCCCTCCCATGGGAGGATTCATCTTGGAAACTTTTACAGTTGCTTTGGTAATCCCTTCCATCTCGGAAAATACTGCTTCAAGGATCCTTCCTGCAATATGCTCAAGCAGATGAGATTTCTGTTCCATCTGCATCTTTACAAGCTCATACGCTCTCTGATAATTTACCGCATCCTTCAGATTATCACTCTCCATGGACTTCGACATATCTGTTTCAATCGTAAGATCGACCAGAAACCTGTTGCCCACAATCTGCTCTTCCTTATAATGTCCGTGGAATGAATAAAACTCCATTCCTTCAATCTGTATCAATCCCATAAAAATTATCTCATGTTATAACCTATTGATATCCTTGTATTTGTAATTTAAATAGACCTGATCCAAAAAATAACTGTAAATATATTTGGTTTATATTATAAACTACTTTATATTTGCAATATATTTATAATATTTCTAACATTCTTATAAAAGTAAACATTATTATGGAAAACGAAGAAAAAGTGATGACAGGCGAAGAGAGCCTTAAGATCATTTCAGAGATGATAAATAAAACAAAATTCGACATCCGCCAGGGAAGCTTTTACCTGCTCTTCTGGGGATGGCTGATTTTTGTATGTTCCCTTTCAGAGTTCCTGCTAAAGAAATTTGCCGGTGTCGGACACTCTTACTATGTATGGCTTCTTGTAATTCCCGGCGTATTTGTATCGATGATTTATGGATTTATGACCGGACGAAAAGCAAAGGTGAGAACATATACAGGAATACTTTATATGTGGATCTGGTTCGGGTTTTTTATTGCAGCAATGGTGCTGTTCATTGTACACTCTAAAAGCATGTACTCAGTCGCCCCATACATCCTTTTGCTGGCAGGATTACCCACTTTTATTTCAGGGTTCCTGATTAAATTCAAGCCACTTATTGCAGGAGGTATTTGCTTCTGGGTCATCGCTCTTGCTATCTTTTTTGCCGGAACAGATACTTATTCCCTGGGCTCTGCAATCGCAATGCTTTTTGGATATCTTATTCCCGGATATATGTTAAAAAACAGAGTCGATCATGACGCGGTTTAAAGAACTAGATCCCATTCTGCACTCGCAGTTGCGACTGGCTGTCGTTTCCCTGCTTATCGGGATCGAAATGGCTGAGTTCACTTATATAAGGGAACAAACAGGGGCAACAGCAGGAAACCTCAGCATCCAGATAACCAGGCTAAAGGAAGCCGGATATATTGAGGTTATAAAGAAATTCAGGAATAACTATCCGCAAACTCTCTGCAGCATTACTGAACTCGGCAGACAAAAGTTTGCTGAATATGTCAATGATCTTAAAGATTATCTGAGTCCCAAAAAACAGGGATAATCAAAGGGATTAGACATAGAAACAGAACATATAATTAATTGAATTTAAAAACCACACTATGACACATTTACTATTCACTTTAATGTTTTCCGTAAATCTTCTTTCGGGCAATGCAGGCATAAATCAAATCAACAATTCAGAAATTGCAACCTGTTTTGTCAAATCTGAGATTGTTCCGGCAGATTCGTTGTTATTGGATATTCAGAGCAAAATATACAACGCTTTTATTAAGGCTCGTATGTCTCAGAAGAATGATGCTTTGATTGGATTAAGTAACCAGCTGGAGAACCTGTACAAAGCTAAAAATCAGAACCTGATCCTTTACTGGCGTTCCTACCTGCAGTATTATTTATCTATTGATTATCTTATAAAAGCAGATAATAAGTCGGCAGAAAATGAAATCAATAAAGGGATAGAACTGATGGAATCTGTTGAAAAGAAAAACTCTGAAGATTATGCCTTACTGGCAATGCTTCAGAGCTTTAGTATTCAGTTTAATAGTTCCAGAGCAATGTTTATTTCGGTAGATGTTAAAAAGAATGTCGATAGTGCAATATCTCTCGATTCGACAAATCTAAGGGCCTGGTATGTGTCTGCCAGCAACGATTTCCATACTCCTGAACTGTACGGAGGAGGGAAGAAAGCCGAAAAATATCTACAGAAAGCAATTTCATTGCCTGCTCAAGAAATAATAAATAGCTATTTACCTTCCTGGGGAAAGGAAGAATCGTATGAGATGCTGATAAAACTATACATTCAAAAAGAAAACTGGGATATGGCTAAGAAATATTTTCAGGAAGGTGCCACGGCATTCCCTGAAAGTTATGTGATAAACCAGCTGGCATCCAAATTAGTCGGAAAATAAATGAAGTATTGCATTTTAATATTACTCTTTTTTGTTCCGCTTGTGGTTTTTCCGCAATCTCTCTTAAAAGGCGTTGTTAAAGACAGTAACGGTGATGCTGTATTTGCTGCCAACGTTTATTTAAAGAATAACCCTCAAAAGGGGATTGTCACAGATCTTGACGGCAATTTCAGCTTAGCGGTCAGCAACGACACAGATACCCTTATTGTATCCTTTATTGGCTATAAACCAACAAAGATCCTGCTTCATTCAATTAAGATAAATGAGTTTTTAAATGTTGTTCTGAAAGAAGGCAGCAAAACCCTTGCTGAAGTTTTTATCACGGCACAGGATCCAATATCAGAGAAATTCTCAGTTGTGAAGCTGGGTAAGCTGAATATATATCTTAATCCTGTTTCCCAGGGCGATCCCTTAAAGGCTATAACTTCATTGCCTGCATCAACAACAACAGACGAATCGGCTAATCCTTCGTTAAGGGGTAGTTCGGCTGACAGGACAAGAGTGGTTTTAAATAATGTGCCTATTTACAATCCCGTTAGAAACAGCCAGATCAACGGGATAGGAAATTTCAGCATTTTTAATACTGAGATTATTCATGAACAGTATGTTTATGCAAGCAACCCGCCTCTGACCTATGGCAATACCAGCGCCGGCCTGATAGAAATAGAGACCATAAATGAACTGCCTGCCAACCAGTTGCAGCTATCTGCATCGCTGGCAGGTGTCGGTGCTTTTTTATCTCAGAAAATCAAAAGCAAATCTTTCGTTCAGGTATTCGGGAACGCACAATTTTCTGATGCTTTTATTGGAGCTAACAAAACCAGCATGACAAGACTGAATAGCTTCTTCTCAAGAGACATGGGTGTTAATTTTCATAGTAATATTGGAAAAAGATTAACCTTTAATTCTTTTAACTATTATATTAATGAAGGTTACGATGTAAATGTTGAGGAATTTACATATTCAGGAAAAGCATTATCGGGAAAAACCAGGTTCTTTTCGGTCAATAATTTAAAATATCATACCGATAATGGTGTGTTAAGCATTAACAGCGGGATTGACAATTCCCTGAAAAACTTCAGTTTCGGGGATTTAGTTTCCGGTAATAAAACAAATCAGGTTTTTACTTCTGCCGATTACAGATGGTTTATATCAGATAAGATTACTCTGCAATCAGGTATTTCAAACGATTACCAGCGAAGCAGGTTTAATGACAGCATCCCCGTATATTATTATGCTCTGTCGCCTGAATCACCAAATTACCGTTCTGATACCGCCATTTCCAACAATATTCTGGAAGCTTATTCATACATCACCTGGGATATTAACGATAAGTGGACACTTTCTTCCGGAGTGAGAAGCAATGTCCCTTTAAAAAATCAATCATATTATCTGAGTTCACAACTGGGATTAAAATACAGAATAAGCAAAAATCAATCCTTATTGCTGAGCGGAGGAAAATATCATAACTATTCAACACCAAACTATTATTCAAAGAAATTCATCCTGCTTTCAAGCTATCAATTGGCACTGGATTATTCTTTCGAATATAAAAACTCATCCCTGACAGCTGCCACATACTACAAAAATGAAAAGGGTGAGCAGACGAATAACCTGTTTTTTACAATAGACGATCAAAGTACCTTTGGAATAGAATTTTATTATGAGCAGAGTTTTATGAAATATTTAAAGCTGACATTTTCAAACACATTCATAAATCAGATCAGCGAAATAAATAACACCAGGTTCAAAGGAGAAAAAGATTATAATTACTTCATTAAAACATCTTTGAATTACAATAATCCCAAAACATTTTCACTTACTCTTTCATATCTTGCAAGACCCGGAGACTGCTATACTCCTGTTGCAGTTTCATATTTTGACAGCCAGACAAATTTTTTTCTGCCTTTATTCAGCAGCAACATTAACAGCATAAGATATAAGGCTTATAACAGGATAGACATAAGCATAAGCAGGTATTTTAAGTTCGGTAAGACTGCTCTTATAACTTTTGCTTCTTTAAACAATATCCTGAATACGAATAACGAAAGTGAAGTTTTATACAACTCTGACTATAGTAAAACTCACTTTGACCATTATGAGCTAAGAACAGTATATTTTGGTTTAGTATGGCAGTTGAATTATTAGCCATTTTAGCAATCCGCTAAAAATATCAACGCTTTTAGTGTACAAACTCAAATTCATCCTATTTTTGTAATTCAAAATTTGTTAGGATGTCTGAAGAAAAGAAAGATGAGCTGAAACCATCAGTAAGCTTCATCGAACAATTTATTATTGACGACCTGAAAGAGGGAAAGAACAACGGAAGAATTCACACCCGTTTTCCTCCTGAGCCCAACGGCTATCTTCATATTGGCCACGCAAAAGCTATATGCCTCGATTTCGGCATGGCTGAGAAATATGGCGGAAAATGCAATCTCAGGTTCGACGATACCAATCCTGTAAAGGAGGATGTTGAATATATTGATTCTATTAAGGAAGATATTCATTGGCTTGGATTCGGCTGGGATGATCGCGAATTCTATGCTTCTGATTATTTCGGAAAACTCTTTGAGTTCGCCATTGCCCTCATAAAAAGAGGTTTGGCATACGTCGACGATCAGCCCGCTGATGTAATTTCTTTGCAGAAAGGGACTCCCTCCCAGCCCGGAACAGTGAGCCCTTTCAGAGGCAGGAGCATGGCTGAAAGCCTCGACCTGTTTTATCGCATGAACGAAGGTGAATTTGAAGAGGGTAGTCATGTACTGAGGGCGAAGATCGATATGGCCTCACCCAACATGCACATGCGCGACCCGATCATTTACAGGATACTTAAAACTCCCCACCACCGCACTGGTGATACCTGGAAGGTCTACCCAATGTATGATTTTGCGCACGGGCAGAGCGACTATTTTGAAGGGATAACCCATTCGCTGTGCACACTGGAATTTGAAGTGCACCGGCCTCTTTACGACTGGCTCATTGATCAGCTGATGACCAGTGATTACAGACCCAGGCAGATAGAGTTCAACCGCCTCAACCTCACATATACCATGATGAGCAAAAGGAAGCTTCTTGAACTTGTTCAGGAGAAAAAAGTCAGCGGCTGGGATGATCCCAGGATGCCTACTCTCTGCGGCCTTCGGAGAAGAGGCTATACTCCGGAATCAATAAGGAGGTTCATCGATCTCATCGGCTATACCAAGGTTGAAGCGATCAATGATGTTTCGCTCCTCGAATATGCCATCCGTGAAGATCTGAACCTGAAGGCTCCCAGGGTATTTGGAGTTCTCGACCCGCTGAAAGTCGTGATTACAAACTATCCGGCCGATAAGGTAGAAGAGATGGAAATCATTAATAATCCTGAAGATGAAAGCAAGGGAACAAGAAAAGTCCCGTTTTGCAACGAGGTTTATATTGAACGTGATGATTTTATGGAGAATCCGCCTCATAAGTTTTTCCGCCTTGCTCCTGGTACTGAGGTTCGTCTGAAAGGTGCATATATTGTAAAATGCGAGTCATTCCTGAAGAATGAATCCACGGGGATGATCGAAGAGGTTTACTGCACTTACGACCCGGCAACCAGAAGCGGCAGCGGCTCTGAAAAAAAGGTCAAGGGAACTCTGCACTGGGTATCCGCAAGGCATGCAATTGATGCAGAAGTCAGGCTATATGACAGGCTCTTCGATCATGAGGATCCTGCGGGACAAAAGGATGATGATTACAGGAGTTTTCTTAATCCTGGTTCTCTGAAGGTTCTCTCCGGATGCAAGCTTGAACCGTCGCTGAAAACGGCGAAAAAACTCGAAAAGTTCCAGTTTCAGAGACTTGGTTATTTCTGTGTCGACTATGATTCCTCAGAGGCTTATCCAGTGTTTAACAGGACTGTCTCGCTTAAGGATACATGGGCGAAGGTGAATAAATAAGTCTTGCAGGTCTGGTCGCTGCGCTCCATCTTTCAGTCTTGCAGGACGAAATTTATTGCACCCGGCAACTTTTGGCTCGAATTTTGTGTCTTGATCTGGTGTCTTTTATAAAGTAACTTTAAGTCTTATTAAAAACAGGAGTTATGAAAACACTTAACAGGTCTTTCATCTTGATGATAGTTGTTACCTGCGTAGCCATCTTATCGTCATGCGAGAATAGGTTAAATCAGACTGGACTGAAAGGGAATGCTGAGTTTTCAGTCACTCTTCCTGCGGATAACGGCACAAAATCAGGTGGTGATTCTGTTACAGCTTCATATCAGATACTGGCATCTGTTGAAGATTTAGCTGGTAATGCAATCTTTACAGATAAACTTATACCGCTGTATGTCTTTGGGACAGGTTTTATCAGCGAATCCATTGAGATTGAAACCGGAGAATATAAGCTCACCAAATTCATGATCATCAATATGTCAGGTGAAGTAATCTATGCATCTCCGCTTGAAGGATCATCTCTTGCTTACTTGTCGGAAAAACCGCTTCCCCTGAATTTTAATATTTTACCTTCTCAGATTACCAGGATTTTGCCCGAAGTGCTAGCTGTCGGCAGTCAGACTCCTGACAAGTTCGGGTATGCAAGCTTTGGTGTGCAGATCATCAAGCCAGTTGATCTATGGGCGATGTGCGTCCTGGATCCCGGGATTTTAATGCCTCCAGTAACAATCACAACGGCAAAGCTTACCGTTTATGCTCCAGACGGATGGCATTATACATTTAATCTGGAAGCAGCTGTAAATCATCTTGTTATCAGAGGCGGCTACGATTCGTATACGCTTGTCCTTGAAAAAGATGGATACCTGCCTCAGAAACTGCAATTCAGCGCCACAGAGATACTGGCAACAACAAAGGATAATCCATTGGTCCTGAAAATTCCATGGAGTTCAAGGTATAATGAAATTATTATTCAGCCAGGTCCCGAAAAAGGAAAAGATGCGATGGTATCTAATCTGAATCCCGATAAAAACTATGGTGATTACAAATATTTCGAAGCGACCTACCTTTCAGAATCAGTTCTTACGGTAATGAGGTCTAACAGGAGCCTGATCGCTTTCAATCTTGATACTCTGCCAAAATCGGCTGTAATAAAGAAAGTCCTGCTGACCCTCAGGTATGATCTGCCCATACCATTCGACAGTACCTATTATACAACCAATACCAGTCCGGTAGCTGGTATCGTTTGGTACGGAGCTGTCTTGCAGCAGATCGTTGAGCCATGGGAAGAGAATAAGGTAACCTGGAACAATCAGCCGAAGACCATTGAAACCAACCAGGTATATATTGCGCCTTTCATCAGGAATTCAAATATGATAACGGTGGATGTCACTAAGTTATTTGTCCAGCCATCAGCTACAGATATTGCAGCTTATCCCAATTATGGAATGCTATTCAGAACATGGCCTGTCGACAGGTTCCCCGGGTTCAGGTTTGCATCAAGCGATTATGCGGATGCATCTATGAGGCCGATGCTGACAATATATTATTAAATTTCCGTAGGACTAAATTAAGGCGGAGAAGATCCGACAATTAATTAGAAAGTTACAGATTCGGGGTTTAAGCTTGCAACTCGCAACCTGCAACATTTTATCTCCTATTGCAATTTTTCAGAATATAATTTATATTTGCAGCCTCAAAATTGTCCCGTAGTGTAATTGGCAACACGTCTGATTCTGGATCAGAAGAGTTCAGGTTCGAGCCCTGACGGGACAACAAAACCAGCCGCGCAAGCGGCTTTTTTGTTCTAAGAGTCTTCGAGTCTTGTGGTCTTTGGGTCAAAAGCCTTTTAAGACCAATCATTGTAATGGTTGTTAAGAAACTGAAAGAAAATACAATAAACAATACTGGTTTTGGATTTATCAGACTTCAGGACCGCATGACTGCAGGACAGCAAGACAATTCTTCCTGCCAGGTTCGTGTCAGGTTTTGGGGACTTTTTTAACAATCTGTTTAAATTT
>PMIG01000023.1:0-2485 GCA_003157055.1 Bacteroidales bacterium
AAAACAAAAAACAAAAAATACTTTCTTTTTCATGGCGCTTATTTATTGCAAATTAAACTTTGGCGAACATCCTGGCTATTTTTATGGCACCGGCAACTCTTTTTTTCAAACCTTCCCAATCCTTTCTCTGAACGATCTCCTTCGTTATCAGATTCGATCCTATACCGACGCAAGTGACGCCTGCTTCAAACCACTCCTTAAGGTTTTCGACTGTTGGTTCAACGCCTCCGGTAGACATGATGCTTGTCCACGGGCAAGGGCCTTTAATGGCTCTAACAAAATCTGGTCCGCCGACTGAAGAGCCGGGGAATATTTTGACTATTTCTGCACCAAGTTCTTCAGCTTGATTTATTTCGGACAGCGTCCCGCATCCCGGTGACCAGAGGATTTTCCTTCTGTTGCATACTTTTGCCATATCGGGATTCATAACCGGAGAAACAATAAAATTAGCTCCAAGTTGAATATAAAGCGAAGCTGTTCCGGCATCAACTACCGTACCTGCCCCCATAATCATTTCAGGGATCTCTTTTCCGGCCCATTTATTAAGGTCACTGAAAAGCTCTTGGGCAAAGTCACCCCGGTTGGTAAACTCGAAGACTCTTATTCCGCCTTCATAGCATGCCTTAATGACATTTCTGCATATCTCAGGATCCTTATGGTAGAAAACAGGGATGATCCCTGGCTCGCGCATCCTGAGAGCAACATCAATTCTTGTGAACCTTGCCATTTTGTTTGATTTGTTCAGACAAATTTATTTAAAAAAGTCATTAATCCCAATTCCAGAAGAAAAGTGGTGCACGTCGTGTTAGTCACGCAAGTCGTACAAGTCCCGGATGTAAAAGAACGACCTGCAAGACCTGCAAGACGAAGTCCTGAGTACTTGGGACGACCAGACTTGCAAGACATTTATTTTATTATCTTCGCTAATATTCTACCCGGTATGGCTTTAAACTACATCTGGATTGCCTTCTTTCTTATAGGATTTATTGTTGCCCTGGGGCAATTGATATTTGCTGGCAATACCCAGATATTCAATGACCTGGTTACAGCAGTATTTACCAATGCAAAAACAGGCTTTGAAGTTTCTCTTGGTCTTACTGGGGCATTGACTCTATGGATGGGTCTTTTAAAAGTCGGAGAGAAAGGTGGTGTCATCAGGATACTTGGAAAGGCAATTGGTCCGCTGTTTGAAAAGCTATTCCCGTCATTGCCTAAAGGACATCCGGCATACGGATCAATAATGCTGAATCTTGCAGCAAATATGCTCGGGCTAGATAATGCCGCTACCCCGCTTGGACTGAAGGCAATGAAAGAGCTCCAGGATGAGAATCCTGAAAAAGAGAGAGCCTCAAATGCGCAGATCATGTTCTTTGTGCTCAACGCAGCAGGGCTAACTATTATCCCTGTAAGTGTTATTGTTTACAGGATGCAGCTTGGTGCTGCCAACCCTGCCGATATTTTTATCCCGATCATGATTTCTACATTTTGCGCTTTGTTGACGGGTTTAATTAGTGTCGCTATTATACAGAAGATCAATTTGCTTGATAAAGTCGTGCTGGCTTATCTTGGAGGGCTTACTGCAATAGTAGCCGGAATAATAATATATTTCAGCCATCTCCCGAAAGAACAGATATCGTCAGTCTCGACTTTTGCTGCCAATTTCACCCTTATTTCTATAATAGTCGCTTTCATCGTACTGGCTCTGATAAAAAAGGTAAACGTATATGATGCATTTATTGAAGGAGCCAAAGAGGGGTTTACCACTGCGATCAGGATCATCCCGTTTCTGGTTGCAATCCTCGTAGCCATTGGCATCTTCAGAGCGTCAGGAGCAATGGATTTCATTATAGCGGGGATCACGCATTTTTTTGCATGGATTGGCCTTGATACAAGGTTTACTGGTGCTTTGCCTGTGGCTTTTATGAAGCCTCTGAGCGGAAGCGGTGCACGGGGCCTGATGATCGATGCAATGAAGACCAACGGTCCGGATTCCTTTATTGGTCGTCTGTCATGTACAATGCAGGGAACCACCGACACTACCTTTTATATTATTGCCGTATATTTTGGCTCAGTAGGGATTAAAAACACAAGGTATGCAATAGGCTGCGGGCTGCTTGCCGACCTTGTCGGCTTCATTGGTGCTATACTTATGGCATATTTGTTTTTCGGGTAGGAGGAATGGTACAATGGCACAACGGTGCAAAGGCTTAAAGGTGAAATGGAGAAAGTGTGAATGGGAGAGGGGGAGAAGGAGAAACAACCATAGATTAAAACCTTATTACTCCGTTCAAATTCTATATCACTCCGTGGTAAAAAGAATAGATTTTTAAAACAAAATTTGATTAATTAATGAAAAGAAATTCAATTTTTACTTTGATTATTTTAAGTTTAATTTCATGTAATCAGATACAGACAAAACAATCTGCAAATCGTAAGCCGGTTGTTCAATTTATTGATTCTACAGATATGACAAATAACTTTTATG
>PMIG01000023.1:2495-2622 GCA_003157055.1 Bacteroidales bacterium
TACTTGACAAAAGGATCATAAAAAAGGCAAATAGCCTGGAATTCAATTCAATTATCGACCTATATATTGAGATCGAGAATGACAAGGGTGAGAAGGCTCTGTTCAGCTGGGGAGAAATTTTTTATCC
>PMIG01000308.1 GCA_003157055.1 Bacteroidales bacterium
GTGGGGAAAATCCGCAAAGGAAAGACATTTGTCTACAGGATACACGACAAGCCTGATCCTGAGAAGATCAGCAACTTCAGCCATTTTATTAAGAAGTTTGGGTATAAGCTTTCCGAAGACGACAAGACTCCGCTGCCAAAGGCAATGAACAGGCTGCTTCATGAGGTCGAAGGGAAAAAGGAGAAGAATATTATCGAGACTCTTGCTCTGAGGTCAATGGCCAAGGCAATCTATTCAACCGAAAATATAGGGCATTACGGACTTGCATTCAGGTACTATACTCATTTCACGTCGCCTATCAGACGTTATCCCGACATGATGGTGCACCGGCTCCTGACAATGTACCTCGATGGATCCAATATCGAGGGCCGTGAGAAATACGAGAAGCTGTGCGACCACTCCTCGAAGATGGAGCGCCTTGCCACCGAGGCTGAAAGAGCCTCGATAAAATACAAGCAGGTCGAATATATGAGCGATAAGTTGGGAACCGCATTTGATGGCGTTATCTCCGGTGTGACCGAATGGGGCATNNGAACCAGTGCGAGGGAATGGTTGCCCTTCGTGATCTTGAAGATGATTATTATGAGTATGACGAAGAAAACTATCGCATAATAGGCCGTTCAAACGGGAAGGTTTATACTCTTGGCGATAAGATTAAGATAGAGGTTGTAAAAGCCGACCTTCAGAAAAAACAGCTCGATTTCAAGCTGGTTACAGATAAGTCGGAGGATAATGTTAAAACAGATAAATCCGTTAACCGTAAAAGAGGTCGACAATAAAGAAATGATGCTGTAATAAAAGTGTAGCCTGTTATATTCTTCCCTTTGTATTCCTTTGTGATTTCCTTTGTGATCCTTTGTGGTTCAATTCTTTCTTGTTTAACCACAAAGAACACAAAGTTCACACGAAAAGCACAAAGCACTTTTAATACTGTCCGGTTTTAGCAATAGATCCAGTCATTGGGATTAGATTAAATGATTTTTTATTGTTTTTGATCAGTGTTGATCAATTTCAGTAATTCCCCGACGGCCTCTTCAACCGGCACATTTTTCAGAACAGGCACAGTTCCCCTGTATATGTGAACCTTCCCTTCACCGGCTCCCACATATCCGTAATCTGCATCTGCCATCTCTCCCGGACCGTTCACAATGCACCCCATAATGGCAATCTTCAGCCCGGTCAGGTGCCCGGTTGCCTCTTTTACTTTCTTAACTGCTCCCGGCAGGTCAAACTTTGTCCGCCCGCACGTGGGACATGAGATATATCTCGTCCGCGTTATCCTGGCATCAGTTGCCTGAAGTATCGAAAACGAGAGCTCCTTCAGCTTCCTGCCCTGAACTTTTCCCCTGTTGGAAATGCAGATGCCGTCAGCCTGTTTTAAAATAAAATATTTCCCGAGAAGTGCTGCCGCATCAATTGCAAGCCTTTCCGGATCATCTTCATTAAAGATCGGGTTAAGGACCATTTTTTCTTTTTCACCGGACGGAAGCAGGATATGTTCTCCCGGGCTGAATGTTATCATTTTACCCCTGAAGAGCTTGCCAGATTCATCGCTAAAAATCCATTTTTCATCGGTAAGCACCAGCGGGCGATAAAGTTCCTTCCTTGATTTATACTTAAGCTTCCCGGCAGGGTCTGCCAATCGTCCTGTCGTTCCGCAGATAAAGCGAACGATCTCCTTAGCTACCGGCACCTCGCGTTCAGGAGCTTCCGATAATGAGACGCGTATTGTATCGCCTATGCCTTCTGACAGCAGTGCGCCTATCCCTGAGGCAGATCGTACTCTCCCGTCCTCCCCTTCACCGGCTTCTGTAACACCAAGATGAATGGGAAAAGCTACTCCTTCATCCTGCATCATTTCAACCAGGAGCCTGTTTGATTCGATAACGACTCCCGTATCGGACGACTTCATTGAGAGTACCAGGTCGGTGAAATTCTCGGAGAGGAAGATCTTTATAAATTCCATTGCTGAAATCACCATCCCTTTCGTAGTGTTCCCGTAACGGGTCATGATGCGGTCGGAGAGCGATCCGTGGTTGATGCCGATACGGATAACTGTTTTGTTCTCCCTGCAGATATTGATAAGAGGAAGAAGCCTTTCATGAATTCTTTCAAGCTCCCCGCTATATTCCTTTTCGGTAAATTCACTCTTTATGAATGATGCTCTTTTATCGACGTAATTCCCCGGATTGATCCTGATTTTTTCGACAATGCGGGCTGCTTTCTCTGCAGCGGCAGGGTTAAAGTGGATATCAGCGATCAACGGGTTGTCGAAACCCGCCTTATGAAGTTCTTTCTTAATACTTGCAAGGTTCTCTGCCTCTCTTACTCCCTGGGCTGTCAGTCTTACATAATCGGCCCCGGCTTCAATTATCCGTATGCACTGTGCAACCGAAGCTTTTGTGTCGAGGGTGTCGGTGTTTGTCATTGACTGTATGCGAACCGGGTAATCTCCCCCCATAGGTACAGAACCAATAAATATTGGTTTTGACAAATATTTCCTAAAAGTCCCCTCCTGGGAGGGTAAAGGGGTGGGTCGATCGCTTTTGCAAAATCCTTTATCCGTGGAGCTCCCCTCCCTGGAGGGGCCGGGGGTGGGTTAATAGGATTGCT
>PMIG01000084.1 GCA_003157055.1 Bacteroidales bacterium
GTCTGGAATACTCCCAGGTATTTAAACCCGTAAAACTCATTCACCGGCTGTCCGACAACCTTACGGCTTACCTCATATGCACTCGACTGCATTGTAGCATTAACCAGATGATCATTCGACCCTATATCGGTAATCTGGTTTTTGGTAATGGATGAATTCCCTTTAAAATTAATTGTTAAATCACCGATCTTATAGTTGACACCCAGTTCCAGTTCCAGTCCCCTGTCCCACATTGAAGCTATATTGCCCCAGGGTTGGGCTGAAGCACCTACATATTCAGGAATGACAACCTGCATCAGCATACCGGTGGTGGTTTTCTGGAAAACTTCAATTGCTGCAGTGAAATTCTTGAATAATTTTGCATCAACGCCGAAGTTTAACTGGCTGGTCTGTTCCCATTTTAAGCTTGGGTTGGCTGGAGCTGTCGGGCCATAACCGGTGTAGTTCGTATTACCTATAGTATATCCGCCAATGGATCCTATAGTAGATGTATAAAGGAATGGAGAAAGGTTATCATTTCCGTTAACTCCGTAGCCTAGTCTCAATTTTAAATAATTGATATAATCATTGGTCTTCCAGAAACCTTCCTGTGAAACAACCCATCCGGCAGAAACCGAAGGGAAGTATCCGTATACGTTATTGCTTCCAAAGTGTGATGAACCATCACGGCGTACAATTCCGGTCAACATGTATTTGCCCTGGTAATCGTAATTCAAACGGGCAAAAATTGAAGACAAGGTGTAAGGCTGGTTTTCATATCCCCATCCTGAAGTCTGGGTGGCAGGGACATTGTAATTCATTGAGGCATTGTAAAAAGTGGTTGCCGGAATGCCATGGATGCTTGCGCCGGTTCCAAAAGTATTGCCCTGATCCCTTGCTTCAGTACCAAGAAGGATTGTGAAGTTATGTTTGTCAAATGAGCGTGTGTACGACACCGTATTGGTGAAGGTCCAGGTAAAAGTCCTGTTCAGGCTCCGGTTGTATGAATTCTGGGTCAGATTTGAATTCGTGTTGCTAAGGAAATAGATAGGGCTGAATGAATCATCACCCCAGAAAGCCAGTTTGGTTCCGATGCTCGATCTGAGCTGAAGTCCTTTTATAGGTTGAACTTCCAGGTACATGTTTCCGACTAAATTATCGCTCCAGCTGTTATTACCCTCCTGGGTTTTAATGTATGCAGCCGGGTTGGTCATTTCCTGTCCTACGTATGATGATATGGCGTATGGATAACCGTTGGCATCCCTGACAATAGAAGTCAGATGAGAAGCATAAGGTTCAGTTGTGGGGTTTAAATCTGCCGTGATTAAGGGAGTTACAGGGTCCATGTTAACTGCTGAAGCCAGTACACCGCCAAAATAATCGTTTGCACTGAATCCTTGTTTTACCTTTATATGAGAGTAAGAGACATTATTCCCGAAGTTCAGCCATTTCGTTACCTTATGGGCTGAATTCAACCTGACTGTTGTTCTTTGATACTTTGAAATATCAGTTGCGACTATTCCTTCCTGGTCAAAATAGGCAACCGAAGCATAATAGGTCGATTTGTCATTTCCGCCGCTGAAGCTTATTTCGTGATTCTGGATCATCGCATTGTTATTAAATATAACCCCCTGCCAGTCGGTACCAACACCAAGTGAAGAAGGATTTGAAAACAGCATGGGACTGCCGGCAGCAACAAGTGCTTCATTCCTTATTGTAGCATACTCAGTGGCATTCAGCAGGTTCAGCTTATGTTCAGGAGCCTGCGTGCCTACATATCCGTTGTAATTCACCTTCAGAGCACCTGCAGTACCTTTTTTAGTTGTGATAAGTATTACACCAGCAGCAGCCTGAGTACCGTAAATAGCAGCTGATGCAGCATCTTTCAGAACCTCAATTGACTCGATATCTCCCTGGTTCAGGTAGTCGATACCTCCAATAACAGGGACACCATCTACAACATAAAGAGGAGATGCTGAGTTGATTGATGTTATACCACGAATGTTTACTGTTGCGTCTGCCCCGGGAACACCTGAGCTTGATGCGATTGTCACTCCTGAGGTTCTTCCCTTAAGAGCGTCTTCAATCCTTGGCGTGGCCATGTCCATGAGATCCGTTGCTTTTACACTTGAAATAGCTCCGGTGACAACACTTTTCTTCTGAACGCCATAACCCACCACAACTACTTCTTCCATCATTGCCGTACTAGATTGCATGACAACATTAAGAGTTGTGCTGGACTTGACCAGTATCTCCTGCGTTTTCATCCCAACAAATGAAAACACCAGGGTGGAATTAGCGGGCGCATTAATTGTATAAGCGCCGATTGCATCGGTCAGGGATCCGGTGGTAGTTCCTTTGACGGAAATACTGACACCCGGTAACAGCTGACCATCATCTGCTGATGTTACAACTCCTTTCACCTGAAGTCCCTGTGCACTTAAGGCCAGGGAACAGAAAATGAATAAAAGAGTCAAGATCGTTTGTTTCATAGGTTTTAAATAATGTTTAGGTTAAGAATAGGTTCGGGATCAATTTAGCATGATCCTGCTTTTCAAGGCGAAAAATTATGAAATCGTACGAAACAGAGGGGGGTGATATGTTACATCAAAAATACATCAGTCATCAGATATGCCTACTACATTAATACATCAGCTAGTAATGTAAAATGCAAATAATTAAATATATATCGATTAATAATCAGAAAAAATCAATACATCAGGACAAGATCGCAATACAACATCAGGGCTTAAATGTATTACAGATTAATAAGCAAGCCCGTAAGGTTGACATCTCTTCCAATTCCAAGTTTTTTTCTCACTCTGTACCTGCATATTTCAACACCCCTGACAGAGATATTCATCAGTGGCGCAATCTCTTTGGTAGAGATATTCATTTTAAGAAAAGCACATAACCTTAGTTCGGTCGGAGTAAGAGAAGGATATTTGGATTTCAGCTTATTAAGGAAGTCTTCATGAACCTCATCAAATGCTTTTTCAAAGACCTCCCGCTGCTTATTGTGTCCGACCTCCCTGTTTATTTTCGAGATCAATGAGACTATTTTTTCGTTTACAGGTTCCTCGTTCGAAGTCTTCCTCGTACCCATCAGCTCTTCCTTTATTTTGAGAAGAAATTCATTTTTTCTGACGAGATTCATTGCCTGATTGGCAAGTTCCTTATCCTGCTGTATCATCCCGGCGCGAAGCTTTTCATTCTTCATGCTTATGAGTTCCTTCTCCGACTGCAGGGCTTGTCTTATATATTCCCGCTCCTTCTCCCTGTACTCCCGAAGCTCTTTCAGCTTAACCTTCCTGTTGGAGATCTCAATTCTTTTATTAACCGTCCAGATAAAGAGAAAAACCAGGAATATGAATATCACAAAATAGGTTATATATGCGATAAGGGATTTATACCATGGCGACATTACAGTAAATTCAATGGAATCGGAAAGGCTCTCTATTCCAAGCTGGTTCCTTGCTTTTACCATGAAGGTGAACTTCCCGTCAGGAAGATTTGAAAACTCCTCCGAAAAAGAAGTACTCCACGCCGACCAGGTGAAGGAATACCCGGAAAGTTTATAACTGTATTCAATGTTTCCCGGGTTATCATAAACGGGAGACGAAAAGGAAAACCTGAATGAATTGTTTTTAAAAGGGAAACTGTAGCCCGGTTGCCTCGAACGGGCTCCCGGATTTGTGTTACCGAAATAAAATGTTTTGTTGAGATATATGGCATCGGCCCTGGTTATGTATGCCGAGAACTCAGGATAGCTCATGAAATATGCTTGAGGGGAATAATGCGCGAAACCGTTTTCAATCCCAAAAAAGAGATGATCTTCCGAGTACGGATAGACAGACTCAAAACCATTCAGAAATTTACCCGTAAGAAGCGTAAAAGGGGAGGTGACATGCTGAAAGCTGAAGTCTTCCTGGATCCTGAGAACGCCAACTTTATTATTTGATACATACCAGATATTTCCCCTGCCATCTTCCTGGATGAATGAAAGGTTTTTGATAGGGCTGAAAAGCTGGTTGAAATAGGCCGAAGATTTAAAACGGTTATTCTGGCTCTCAAACTCAAATATGCCGGAGGTGTCGGAAGCGAAAATTATTTTGCCCTTAACCTTGAATACGTTTATATTGTATCTCGAGGGAAGTCCCTCTTTCTCAGTGTAATAATCTGCCTTTTCAACAGAATCAAGATTGCTGCTTAACCGTACCCGGTAAATGCCTTTAAATACATGGCTCATCCAGAGATCGCCATTATCATCTTCTTCGAACACCCTGAAGGATTCATTGAAACCCGGAATTTTTCTTACAAATTTCCAAGTCCCGTTTTCCCATTTGAAAAGGATCAATCCTCCAAATGTCCCTCCAATGAGATATCCGGGGTATCTTTTCAATATATGATATTTCCATCCACCGGGAATATCATTGATATGAATGGCTTTTTCTCCGTCTATTATGAAGGTCCCTTTATTGTGGCCGCAGAGTACAACCCCGTTATGAACTCCAAGATACCAGACCTGGCCATAGGTTCCGGGGATCATTTTAGGGATATCCTTTGTCTTTCCGTCAATCCAGTCCTGCACGAACAAACCCTGGTTGGTGCCCAGGTAGAGTTTGTTCTTATAGATCAGTTCGGTATAACCTGCCCCGAATCCGTCAGGCCTTTGCAGGAATGTAATCGGCGAGTTGACGGTCACATAGTCTATGCCGTTGTCAAGACCCAGCCAGAGATTACCAGTCCGGTCCGGGAAGACTTTCAGTATAGTATTGTTCTGAAGCCCCTTTTTCTGGTTGATATGCTGTATTATATTCCCCTCGCCGTCTATTATTATCACACCGTCCTGGATCGTCCCGAGAGCGTAATACTTGTCCTGTAACGTTGAGGCACAGAATATCTGGGAACTTTTTACCAGATCATTTACCGGGACATTCCATTCCCTGATTCCATTCCCATCATAAAGAAATAATCCCTTATCAAGCGTGCATATAAGCAGATCGCCTTGCCCGTTATATGGCATTATTGAGTTTATCTCCACTCCCTTAAGCTTCTCGCACCCCTTTAAAGACGCCATGGTTGTTCCATTAAATTCAAAGATTCCCTCCCTGGTATCGTAAAAGAAGATCCTGCCTCCTGCACTATAGGCATTAGGAAATCTTACGGGCGATGGGATAACCTTAAACTCTTTTCCTCCCTTAAGAACATATGCAGCGTTATACGACTGACAAACGATCATGTCTTTATACGGAAGGATATTCCAGACATCATCAAAATTCCGGAATTCAGGAGGGATCTTATCTTTAATAGAATGGTAAACAAGCTTCCCGTTTTCATCCGGAACCATCTTCCCGATCTCGTTGTAGGCGCCAATATATATTTCGCCTTTATCATCAATATAAATCGATCGTACCATCGACAGGTTCGGCATGCGGTAAAGCTC
This sequence comes from Bacteroidales bacterium, assembly GCA_003157055.1. Lineage (GTDB taxonomy): Bacteria > Bacteroidota > Bacteroidia > Bacteroidales > VadinHA17 > LD21. Next base: position 5,426 of record PMIG01000084.1, read on the forward strand.
CCACTTAACTCCGTCGAAGATAAGCAGCCCCTCATTGTTGGCAAAATACATGAACCCCTTCTGATCCTGCGCAATAGCCCAGTTCTGCGTACCTGCATGATATTCATGCTTTGAGAAATTACGGATAAAAGGCGTCCCGATATCTTTTATTTCGGCTAAAGCAGCAATTTCCGTCATTGCCGACAGAAATATTAAACTTATAACCAGGAATAAAAATCTATTCACTTTCTCAGTTTTTATACTGCAAAGACGAAAGGTAATTATTATTTTTTAAAGGGAAACCGGGATGGACTCTTTCTATAACGGTGCCGGGTTCATGGATGGGCTGATGAAAACACTTTCTTAAGGTTCAGCGCCTGATAAAAAGTAACTTTTGCAGAAGATTATTGAATTATTATAATAAAATTGATTTTATCTTAAACAAAGTGTACTTTTGGTTACAGACTAAGAAAAGATCTGGAGAACTTTATTAATCGATTGCTGGATTTAACAATCCTCTTTTCCCTGACCGTGGGTATTCAGACATACGGCTTTCTCCCAGTGTGTTTAACAATGATTTAATAGTCGATTAATTATGAAAAGAGTAATTGCTTTATCCGTACTCATTTTTTTCTGTTTGACACTGATTGCGCAGGAGGAAGTGACATTCAACTTTTCCAACAAATGGAGCAGAGGTAATTCAAAGACGAAAGTTACTTTTTATGTCAATGGAATAAAAGCCGTTAAACTCAAAAACGGTGACACTTATGTTTATAAAGCTACGCTCGATGTAAGCCGACCGGTGACAGTCAAGGCAAAGTTTAGTCTTAATAAACAGGAAATAACCTTTACATTGTCCCAGGGGAATAAATGCAGTCTGGAATCAAGCTTTTTCGGCGGCATGCTTGATCTTAATCTTATTTCAGGCGGTAGGATTAACCCCGGAACAGGTTCAAAATCGAGTCTCCTGGTTAGTAAAAAAGATCTCTCGGTATCCTATAATTCTGAAAAGGTAAATGCTACTGATACTATAAGACTGCACTGGCTTGAGAAGGGAGGAAAAATTAAGGGCATGTCATATGTGGGGGGTGCGACATTTACAACGATGAATGAATCAGGTATGAAAATGACAGGTTACGGCGGAACGTTTGCTGTAACACAGACATATCTTAATTTTAGGGTCCCCGAGAACAAACCGGGTATCCGGACATGGAGCAGCCTCGTATACGGATTTTCCGAGACATTTCAGGTTTATGGAGAAAATTCGACAATGACGATAGAGGGGATGGATCCGATGACCTCAAGCTTGCTTAATACTGAAATGACGCTTTCTCCTAATTTTGGTTTCACGTTGGGATTGGGCAAGTTCAAAAATGATACAAAATGGAAAGGGGCAGCATTTGCAATTTCTTACAAGCCAAGTCTCACATTCAGCCATAGTCTTAATCTTACCAAAAATCCTATCACCGGAGAATATGATGCGTCACAGGACATTTCTTTTAATTATATGGGTTATGGTTTCGATATCAACTTTAACAATTATACTTCAAATGCATCCAGGCTGGCACCCAAGGCACAATCGAAGATTTCATTCTTTATGTTGCCTCCGATAAAGAAAGTGCCTCTGTTTATCTCTGTAGGTTACGGTCTTACTTTTTACATTAGACGCAAATAGATAAGGCATCATATATGAAAAAGGGAAACAGGGGTTTGCTTTGCCCGTTAATAATAATTGGAGCCTTTATAATGCTTTCGACTAGTTGTAAAAAAGATGATGACCCCATGGCTATAGGTAAAAGCTACCAGGGTGGCATAATTGCATATAGACTTCAGATAATAGATCCGGGTTACGATCCAAAAGTCAGACATGGCATAATAGCTGCACCGAGCGATCAAAGCACAGGTATAAAATGGTATAATGGAAGTTTTACATTAATAGGCGCAGTAGGAACAGAAGTAGGCGCTGGAAAAGCAAACACGGACGCCATTGTTGCCGGCCAGGGAGAAGGAAGTTATGCGGCTAAATTGTGTTCTGATCTGGTATTGGATGGTTATGACGACTGGTATTTACCAAGCAAAGATGAATTGGACAAACTTTATTTACATCAGAATGCAATTGGCGGTTTTTCTGGTTACTACTGGAGTTCTAGTGAAACTGGTTGGAGTGGTGTTTTATTACTATATATGAATGCATGGTCCCAGTCCTTCTTTACTGGAGAGCAACTCGATATGGTGAAGAGCGTCACCTCTTGGCATGTAAGAGCTATTCGGGCTTTTTAAATATTTAATTTAATAGTATAAGAAATTAAGCTAACATTATAAATTAAATTTTACACATATGAAAACTAAAATTAATTATCGGATTTTATTAATGTTCTCATTTTTTTTGTTAACCCCGGTTATTTCCAAGGCACAGGCGGATCAAAAGGCAGTCGCACTGCAGAATCTTGAAACCGCCGTCACCAATGCCAAAGCCAAAGTTGCTGTGAATGAACGTAAGCTGGCTGTTGCAGATTCGCTGATTAACGCGGGAACTCAGATGTTAGCCGAATCGAAAACAGAAATAAAGGCCGTCGATACTGAGAGCAAGAAGCTTGAAAAAGACAATGCTGCCAAACAAAAGCCACTGACTAAACTATCAACTTCAAAAGATAAGGAAGAATCCACCAAGGCTAAGGCCGACCTTAAAGCACTGGAGGTACAATACAGATCAGATGCCAAAGCCTTTGACACCCGTTTAAGAGCTGCAGAAAAAAAGCAGACAATGGGCAATGCAGCTATCACCAGGGGGAAAGCGGCCAAAAAAACCGCCCAGGATGCA
>PMIG01000213.1 GCA_003157055.1 Bacteroidales bacterium
TTTCCCGGTAAAATCCTGGAATACCGAATAGCTGGAGTTTATCCCTGCTCCGGCAAGAAAATTCCTGCGGACACTCGTTCCTGATCCTTTGGGAGCGCAGAGAATAACATCGATATCGGCAGGAGGAATGACGCCTGTATATTCCTTATAAGTAATTGAAAAACCGTGTGAGAAATAAAGGGCTTTGCCTTTTGTAAGATGCGGCTTAAGCTTCGGCCATAATATACGCTGTGCTGCATCGGAGACCAGATATTGGATTATTGTACCTTTTTCGGCAGCTTCTTCAACCGGGAAGAGGCTTACCCCGGGAACAAATCCGTCCTTTACTGCCTTGTCCCAGTCGGCTTTGAATTCGGGAGCCTGTCCGACAATTACATTGATCCCGTTATCTTTCATGTTCATTCCCTGCGCAGGTCCCTGGACACCGTATCCTATAACTGCAACAACTTCATCTTTAAGCACTTCACGCGCCTTTGCAAGTGTGAATTCTTCTCTTGTTACTACATCTTCAATAACACCGCCAAAATCGATTTTTGCCATGATTTAAAATTTTAATTTGAGTTATTTACTTGTTCTTTACTTTTGTCTAGTGACTTTTGTCTTTTGTCTTTTAATTCTTATTATAAGTTTCAATCTCTTCAGGTGCAAATCTGTTAGCTTCATCCATCTCCTTGAGATATGAATTGAGTTCTTTAACCTGTTTTGTGATTGCGACCCTTCCCGAGCGGACAAACTGCAATACGCCGTATGGTTCGAGCTGGTTCAGAAGCTCGGCTATTTCAGATTTATGGCCCGTCTTTTCAATTATGATATATTCGGGTGAGACCTCAAGAACTCTTGCATGCTGGTTCCTCACGAGATGATCTATCACGTTTCCCGACATCAGGCCTTTTGTTGTTACCTTGTAAAGGGCAATCTCCTGGTAAATGATCTCATCTGAAGTATGAACAAATACCTTAAGGACATCAACCAGCTTTTCCATCTGCTTCGCTACCTTCCTGACCATATCGGGAGTGGTCTTTACAACTAGTGTTAGCAACTGAACACCTTTTACTGCAGATTCCGAGGCGGTAATGCTTTCGATATTTATCTGCCTGCGGGTCAGTATTATCGTTATCTGGTTCAGGATCCCAATGTGGTCCTCACTGAACAATGAAATTGTAAATTCCTGTTTCATGATTTATAATTAAGCGTTACTTCTGAAACTGATGCTCCGGGTTCAACCATCGGAAGGACATTTCCCTCCTTATCAATATTAATATCGAGCAGGTACGGTCCTTCTGATTTAAGCATTTCGATAATCGATTCTTTCAGTTCAGACCTTTCATTTACTTTCCGTCCGGGTATGCTGTATCCTGCAGCTATTGCAATAAAGTCTGGATTTACCATCTTCGTGGAGGCGTACCTTTTATTGAAGAACATATCCTGCCACTGGCGTACCATTCCAAGGTATCCGTTGTTAAGGATTATAATTTTAACAGGAACTTTATATTGCATGATAGTCCCGAGTTCCTGGATGGTCATCTGAAACCCTCCATCTCCAATGAATGCAACTACCTGCCTGCCCGGATTGCCGATCTTAGCACCGATTGATGCAGGCAGTCCGAAACCCATTGTTCCCATTCCACCCGATGTTACCAGGCTGTTCGGGGTTGTGAATCTGAAATACCTTGCAGCAGCCATCTGGTTCTGCCCGACATCTGTAACAATTATTGCATCGCCTCCTGTCAGATCCGAAACCATGTTTATGACTTCACCCATCCTAATATCGCCTGAATCTGGTTTTGTCTCCGATTTAATAACCTTTTCAAATTCAGTCTTGTCGCAAATCCTGAATTCCCTGATCCATGATTCATAAGTTTTCTTCATGACAAGTGGGATCAGGTGGCTTAGCACTTCTTTTGCATCATTATGAATTTCAAGATCGACCTGGACATTTTTATTGATCTCGGCTTCGTCTATTTCAATATGTATTATACGTGCCTGTTTTGCATATTTCTTCAGGTTGCCGGTAACCCGGTCGTCAAAACGCATTCCTATAGCAATTATCAGATCGGCCTCGTTGGTAAGCATGTTTGGCCCGTAGTTGCCATGCATGCCCAGAAACCCTGCATAGAGCCTGTGACCGGAAGAAAAAGAGGATATACCCAAAAGGGTGACGGCGACGGGTATTCCGGTTTTTTCGGCGAATTCCCTGAGTTCCTTCTCCGCTCCGGAAATAAGAACACCATGCCCAGACAGTATCAAAGGCCGTTCAGCATGATTGATCATTATCGCAGCCGATTCGATAGCCCTGGTATGAAGCGGTATATGTGGATTATAGCTTCTCAGGTATGTGCATTTTTTATATTTATAGCTAAGTTTTTCATTCTGAGCATCCTTTGTGATGTCAACAAGTACGGGGCCCGGCCGGCCCGTTGTTGCTATATAAAATGCCTTTGCAATTGTGTCCGGGATATCCTGTGCTTTCTTTACCTGGCAATTCCATTTGGTGACAGGCATTGAGACTCCAAGGATATCCGTCTCCTGGAAGGCATCGGTACCGATAAGAGTCGAGACCACCTGTGCAGTTATAAATACCACCGGTACCGAATCGAGGTAAGCATTAGCGATCCCTGTTATAAGGTTTGTCGCTCCGGGACCGGAAGTTGCAAAGCATATTCCAGGTTTACCCGATACCATTGCATAGGCCTGGGCTGCGTGGGCAGCCCCTTGCTCGTGGCGTGTCAGGATATGCCTAAGCTTATCTTCGTAATCGAGGAGCTTGTCGTATACCGGCATTATGGCCCCGCCCGGATAACCGAATATAGTGTCGACACCCTCTTCGATGAGGCACCTGAGGAGCGCATCAGCACCTGTTATCTGCTCAACACCATTAAAACTGGTTTCTTCGGCGGTTGCTTTCTCTTTTTTCATGTCTGTTTCTAATTCTGTAATCATATGTTTCAATACTTTATTCACATCGTTTTTACATCCCCTCATCCCCCATTGGCTTCTTCTATTCGCCAACCGGAGAATTCAAAGGAGGAGATTATTTACTTTTTTTATTTTTATCTTTTTACTTTTGTCTTTTGTCTTTAACCTTTAAAAAAACCACCCCTGCCCCTCCCGGGAGGGGAATCATCAAACTAACCGAACTGCTCCTTTGTCGGCTGAACTTATGAATGCGGCATAGGCCCTGAGTGAAGCAGGAATATCTCGGTTTCTATTTCCTGGCTTGAACGCTTCAGATCCTTTTAATTCTTCTTGCTTCATTCTATTATTCATCTCATCTTCAGAAAGTTTAACATTTAATTTTCTGCCCGGAATATCGATCTCTATAATATCGCCATCCTTTATCACAGAGAGTTCTCCGGCTGCAGCAGCCTCCGGCGACACATGACCCACTGACAATCCGGATGTACCTCCCGAGAATCTACCGTCAGTGATCAGCGCACATTTTTTATCAAGACCTCTTGACTTGAGATAAGAGGTAGGGTAGAGCATCTCCTGCATTCCCGGACCTCCTTTCGGTCCTTCATAGCGGATTATGACAACATCACCTTCCCTGACCTTCCCATCGAGGATGCCGACGGAAGCCTCCTCCTGTGATTCGAAAACCACTGCAGGACCGGTGAACGAAAACAATTTTTCATCGACTCCTGCGGTTTTTATAATGGAGCCGTCTTTTGCCAAATTCCCGTATAACACGGCAAGTCCGCCATCTTTGTTATATGGGTGCTTAGTATTGCGGATGCATCCTTTTTCCCTGTCAGTATCAAGTGTATCATACATGGTATTTTGAGAGCCCATTTCAATGCTTCTCTTCATTGCCGGAGCGCTCCCGTAAAATTTATACGCTTCAGGCTTTGCCTTACCTCCAAGGATATCCCAGTCATTGATGGCTTCTTCCAGCGACTTATAATCAACTCTCTTTACAGAAGTATCTATCAGCCCGGCACGCTTTAGTTCACCCATTATTGCCATGATACCGCCGGCGCGGTTAACATCCTGAACATGGAAGTGTGAGCTTGGCGCAACTTTGCATATATTCGGAATCTTTCGCGAAAGTGAATCTATATCTTTCATTGTGAAATCGACTTCTGCCTCATGAGCCAGGGCAAGCAGGTGCAGAACGGTATTTGTAGATCCGCCCATAGCTATATCGAGCGACATAGAGTTCATGAAAGCTTCTCTGGTTGCGATTGAACGGGGAAGTACGCTTGCGTCGCCATCAGAATAATATCTTTCAGTTATTCCGACAATGAGCCTTGCTGCTTTTTCGAAAAGCTTTGTACGGTTTGAATGTGTGGCAACTATTGTTCCGTTTCCGGGAAGGGCAAGCCCCAGAGCTTCATTGAGGCAGTTCATTGAATTTGCCGTAAACATGCCTGAGCAAGAGCCACAGGTAGGGCAGGCGGTTCTTTCCATCTCATCAAGTTCCTTGTCGCTTACCTTATCGTCAGCAGCATCGACCATTACATCGACCAGATCGAGAGGACGGTCTCCAAGCAGGCCTGCTTCCATTGGTCCGCCTGAAACAAATACCGCAGGAATATTAAGGCGGAGAGCCGCCATCAGCATTCCCGGAGTTATCTTGTCGCAGTTGCTGATGCATATCATAGCATCTGCGCAATGGGCATTGCAGACAAATTCAACGCTGTCAGCTATGAGCTCACGAGAGGGAAGGGAATAAAGCATTCCATTATGACCCATCGCTATTCCGTCGTCGATTGCAATTGTGTTGAATTCTGCAGCAAAGCATCCGCTCTTTTCTATTTCTTTCTTTATGGTCTGACCGATTGCGTGAAGATGAACATGCCCGGGTACGAACTGTGAAAAGGAATTTACTATTGCAATCACAGGTTTGCCAAAGCTCTCCTCTTTCATTCCGTTGGCTCGCCACAGGCTCCTGGCTCCTGCCATTTTCCTGCCGGTCATTGTTTTCAGACTCCTTAGCTGGTTCTTCATTTTAAAATCAGTATTTAAAAAAAAAAGCTTCCCGGTAACCCGGAAAGCCTTTGTATATTTATAGCTACATATTATTCCCGGTTCACTTGTTTTGCACAAGAAGGATAAGAATGAGGGCAATAATATGTAATAAAGAAAATCGCATTGTTTATTTCAAATAGCTTGACAAAAGTACAGATATATTTAATATATCAAAGAAAAAGTAACTTTTTTATGAAAATAATTAAATAAAGTATTTACAATATTTAATAAAGTATCATTAGTTTAAAGGATTATGACCCACTTGACAGCCATTCCCCCCGGAGGAAATAAGAAAGGGTATATTATAGCCTCAAAGGCAGCACGAAGGGACACCAAGGTATATTTATTCCGTGGTGAATCTTGTCATATATCCGCTCCCAGCTCCAGCACATAGAAGGCAAATGCCTATCACTGAACCGAAATGCTTAGATTCACAAACAGGATCCATGATGGTACAAATGAATGGTTTGATTCTGACGCTTTACACTACACAAAGTAAGTATCTTGCACTAAATCCCTGTGAAGGGAGATAGAGAAGTAAAGAATAACAAAAAGATAAAAAGCACTGCTTCAAAATGGAGCAATGCTTTTTTTATGATCTCATTACAGGAATCCGGTAGATTTCTCTTAATTTTATTAGAGGAAAATTTTCACATTATGAAGAGAATATTTATAATTTTTCTTCTGGCAGCTTCGGGAATAGTTCTTTATTCCCAGAAACCCGGAACAGGTCCTTCCAGGAACCCAAGGCAGGAGAAGATCATCAATTCAGGCTGGACATTTAATTATTTCGCTGATGAACATGCCGACGACGGTTACCAGTCACCCGGATTTGATGATTCAAAGTGGCCTGCAATAAGCATTCCGCATACATGGAGCACATTTGAGACTACTGGCGAGATCCATCCATTCATAAAGGATCCATCGGAAAGCGATGATCCTTACTGGTGGACCGGATGGGGATGGTATCGGAAGCATTTCACTGTAAGCCCGGGCCATACCGAACAAAAGATCTTCATTGAATTTGAAGGGGTCCAGAAATATTGCAAAGTGTGGATTAACGGGAAGTACCTCGGCGACCACAAAGGCGGTTACGGTTCGTTCGATTTTGATATTACACCCTATATTACTGAAGGAAAAGATAATGTGATTGCAGTTGCTGTAAATAACAGGCAAAAGGACCAGTATATGATCCCGCCCATGGCTGCTGGTAATTTTGATGTGTACGGAGGAATTTATCGCGATGTTACTATAGTAATAAAAGATAAGCTTTTTATACCTATGCAGGGATCTGCATCCCATGAGGGCGGAACTTTTGTAACTACACCGGCTGTATCTGAAAAGGAGGCCACAGTAAGGGTTCAGACCTGGGTAAAGAACGATAATACCCAGCCTAAAGGGTGTACTCTTAACACTTATATCCTTGACGCAACAGGCAAAACAATACAGTCGATAAAATCACAATTTACTATTCATTCAGGCCAGCTGTACAAATTTGATCAGACTTTTAAACCAATCAAAAAACCTAATCTATGGTCGAATGAATCTCCCTACCTTTACAGTGTTTATTCAGAGGTAACGGATGGCACGATGGTTACGGATGCCTTTTCAAGTCCTCTCGGCTTCCGCTGGTTAAAATGGGATTATAAGGAGAACTTTCTCTATGTAA
>PMIG01000293.1 GCA_003157055.1 Bacteroidales bacterium
CATGCATGGAATTGATTTCGAGCATCATTCTCAACCCAAAGTAATATCAATAACACAATCGACTGAACTTGGAACAGTTTATACCATTGATGAGATTAGGAACATTTCAGATTATGCCCACTCCAAAGGGATGTTGCTTCACATGGATGGCGCCAGGATTGCAAATGCTGCTGTTTCACTTAATATGCCATTCAGGGCCTTCACAACAGATGCAGGAGTTGATGTTCTTTCATTCGGAGGTACAAAAAACGGTATGATGTTCGGAGAGGCCATATGCTTCCTACGACCCGGACTTTCGGATAACTTCAAATATATCAGGAAGCAGGGAATGCAGCTTGCCTCAAAGATGAGATTTATATCGGCTCAGTTTATTGCCTATTTTAGAAATGATCTGTGGAAACAGTGCGCATCGCATTCAAATGCTATGGCTGCTATACTTGCCGATAAACTGAAGGAGGTTAAAAACGTTCATATTACTCAGAAAGTGCAATCCAACGGAATATTTGTAATAATACCCAAAGAAGCAGCCGAAAGAGTAATGAAGGAGTATTTCTTTTATCCCTGGGACGAGAGCAAGTCGGAATACAGGCTCATGTGTTCATGGGATACAACAGAGGAGGATATAAATACTTTTATATCACTGCTTGTTAAAGAATTGAATACTTAAATCTGCAAATTTCAGCGAAATCTGCAGGAACTTTTAATTTTTGTTTCCCGCAGATCACACTGATAAACGCAGATAAAAAAAAGGCCGGAGAACATCCGGCCTTTTATATAATAAATAAAATGAGTTCTATTTAAGCGTAAAGGTAATAGGCACCATGTACCATACAGGTACAGGCTTTCCGCCCTGTTTACCCGGCTTAAATGTTGGAAGTGTTCCTACAACTCTTACAGCTTCTTTATCAAGTTCAGGATCAACACCCTTAAGGACACTAACCTGGCTTACGCCGCCTTTTGATGTAACGCAGAACCTGACTATAACTCTACCCTGGATGTTATTTTCCTTTGCAACTTCAGGATAATTGGTATGTTCACCGATATACGTAAGAAGCGCTGCATCACCACCCGGAAACATGGGCATCTCTTCAACAACAACGAAAGGTTCGGGTTCAGCTTCAACTTCCTGGACTTCTTCCTTAGCCTGCTGTACTTCTTCAACAACTACATCGTTCTTAACTTCCGTGTTGGCCTGGTCAGCTGACATGAGCTTGACATTCTCATCGGGCTTTACCGAGTCGACGACTACCGGAGGTACATATCTTGCCTGCTGAACAACTTCAGCGGGAGGAGGGGGTGGTGGTGGCGGTGGTGCGACCTGATCAACTGGAGTGTCCAGCTTCTCCATATTCATTACTACAGTCCTCTCAGCGCGTTTTTTATTCTCAACAGATTTTGCGTTAATGAAGGGAGTAATAACAGCCGTACCCAAAATCAATATACCTATAAGGAGCGAAATAAGCACATTTTTGCTGTATTTCTTGCGCAGGCTATAAGCACCGTACTCCTTGTTTCTGATCTCGAAAACGATATCATCAAAAGCAGGAGCTACATCTTTTTCATTTGCCATCTTTTTTGGGTTTAATTGTTATTTGGGTGAAGCAGGTTTGGTAGGAGCAGCCGCCATGGCCGATTCTACCATTTTCTCTTCAAACCAGGTAATATTGACAAACATATAATGGGCAACTCCGCAGATATTCATCTCATCAAGTATATCAACAAAGTTTCCATAGTTGGCTTTCTTGTAAGCTTTAATAAGCACAATTGGACCAGTATCATCATCAGATTTAATCTTGCTGATTGTGCCGCGGACAGAGTCGGGGGTAAGCACAATTTTCCCTTCAGTGACCTGGGTTCTGAAATCAGCGATCTTCCTGGCAAGTGTCCTGTTCTTTTCAAGGATCATCTGCCTGGCACCTGTGGCGCTAAAGTCTGTTTCATTAAGTGGAGGAAGGTTATTGTAGTCCTCTGGTTTAACAACTCCGGGATACCAGAAAACTCTGTTATCAGGCCCTAGAATAATATTTACAGTTCGGGCGGTTGGAACAGATGGTGGCTTATAGTTCGGATCTGTTATTTTCTCCGGGAGAATGATCTCCATGACTTTGGCTTTAGCGAAAGCAGTAGTAAGCATAAAGAATGTGATCAGCAGACACATAAGGTCCACCATCGGCGTCATATCGATATGCGGTGCAACTTTCTTGGCTTTCCTTTTCCCGCCTTTTTCCTCTTGAATTATCTCTGCCATATCATTTCTGTATTTCGTCGAGGTTAATTTTAGTTGCTTCGAGGCTTGTAATCAGATTGAACCTGTTTACATTCTTATCCTGAAGGATATCGAGCACTTTCTTTACAACCGGGAATTCAGTTTTGCTGTCTCCTTTAATACATGCCTGGATATTTGGGTTTACCTGTCGTGCACACAGAATCCACATAGCAAGCTGGTTGTCAGTAGAATCGAGTGGAACACCGACCTGGTAAGGATCTCTGGATTTTGAATCTTTTTCATCCAGAAACTCTTTCATCTTCAGGATCGGAACACCGACAGATGAAGGATACTTTTGAAATTCTCTTCTTTCTTTATCAGTGAATTCGATTGAGTACCTTTTCCCCATTTCATCCAGTATCTTTGGTCTGAATTTGAGAAGTGTATCGGGTCCGTTATCGAAATTGATAAATACTTTACCATCTTTCGATAGAAGGAAAGTCATCGTATTAAAATCAGGAGTAGGTTTTTCTGATATTGAAAAAGGCGTATCAACCTGGGCCGGTTCAGGCTGCCTCATAGTCGTTGTGAGCATAAGAAATGTAAGCACAACCGAGAAGAGGTCAACCATCTGCGTCATGTCGATATGGGGCGACTTGGTTGGTAATTTAATCTTTGGCATTTTAGTTTTAAATTATATGTTTTGACCAAAAGATAAATTTCTTAAACCTTGCTTTTCAGCGAAGCAGCAAAATTCTGGGTCAGGCTGAATCCTGCTTCATCAATTTTGAATGTGTATGAATCAATTGATGTTGAGAAAAAGTTGAATGCGATGATTGATAATGTTGATCCCGTTATACCAAATGCAGTATTAACAAGAGCTTCTGAAATACCTGATGCAAGTTTAAGAGCATCAGGAGCGCCTGACTGTGCAAGAGCGGCAAATGCTTTGATCATACCAAGTACTGTACCGATAAGACCGATAAGCACTGATATTGATGCAAGTGTTGAGAACATAACCATGTTTTTTGAGAGCATCGGCAGCTCAAGAGCAGTCGCTTCTTCGAATGCTTTCTGGATTGAGAGGATCTTCTGATCTTTCTCAAGTTCCTTGTCATTCTGAAGGTCGCGGTAACGCAACAGTCCTGCTTTCATAACATTGGCAAGTGAACCTCTTTGTTTGTCGCATGCCTCCATAGCTTCTTCAATTTTATCTTCTGCAAGAAGAGTCTGAAGCTGGTGAACGAAATCATTTATCCTGCCTTTTCCTTTAGCCTTTGTAAGAGTTATTGCCCTTTCGAAGACGAAAATGATAAGGACGAGAACGCAAGTCATAAGGATAGGAACAATTGTACCACCTCTGTAAACCATTCCCAGGTAATTGAGAGCGGTTCCATTTGGGTTACGTCCCTCGAAGTTAACCGGGTTTCCCATAACTTGTGTGAAAAGAATATAGGCAACAATAAATGCTATTAAAATAGCACTAGCTGCGAAAACATTCTGCAGCGCATCTTTGAACGAACTTCCTTTTTTACTCATTTCTATCGATTTGTTTAGGTTTAAGATTTAACAACTCGCAAATATATATTATCAATTGTTTTTTTCCAACAGTGAATAAAAGAATGTTAAACTTTCGGTCAATTAAGTTGAAATCTTCAACTATTAAGACCTTTAAATATCTAAAGATCCTATGAAATAATCGCTTAAAATGTTTCCCGAATTATCTGTAATTAAACTTTTACAACTACTTATTTTAATAGAGTAACGTTATATACTCTGGATTTTGTAATCGGTATTTCCTGAGCCTTATATCCTTTAGCGCTTACAACCAGTATTTCAGATCCCTGAGGTATTTCAAACTTGAATTCACCTTTACCATTCGAAAGATTCTCGGCAGCCGTATCCTTAANNGGGCTTCATATTCATGAACATAATTTACCTGTGTTTTTGCTGCTGCATAGTTTGGATCTATTGAGAGTATCTTATTAAAAGCATCCGATGCTCTTGATAAAACAAGAAGCCTGCCTTCATTTGTTTTTTCATTTGCAACCATCTGTAATTCAAGTGAACCAATGCCATAATAGCCTCTTGTCTTATTATCCTTATTATTAGGATTTAATGAGATTAACCTTTCGTAATAATCCTTTGAAGCTTTATAATCACCCTTCAACATATAGTAATATCCAAGAAAGTTACATGCTTCAACCATCTCGCTTTCATTCTTCACTGAATCTTTATCAGCTATATTAATTACCTTAACAAATTTGTCCTTTGCCAGTCCCATTTTATAATCGGGATCCATTTTTGAATAGGTTCGTGCAATCTGTAAATGAGCAGGCAGGTAATCGGGGGATTTTTTAAGAATGATATTCAATACTGAATCAGCTGCTTTGTAATTTTCTCCATTATAGAATGCTCTTCCGATTTTCATGTATGCCTCAAAATCATCTTTAGAAGGGTCAATAAGTTGTGCCATCATTTTTGCAGCATCATTGTAACGTTTGAATTGGCTGTAATTAAAGATCATCTCATTTATCACACCTTTATCTCCGGGTTTAAGTTCAAGGACTTTTTCATATAGCTGGAATCCCCTGTCGATCTCTTTCTTCGAATTTGCAACATCAGCAGAGAGCTTGTCAACCTTGGCTGTAAGCTCGTCCAGTCCTGCTTTCTGCTTGGCCTTATCGGCTGCTGACGCAGAATTGTATTTTGCTTTATCCTTCAGGAGCTGCTGCTGAAGACCTGTCAATTCATCTGCTGATTTGTTATAATTCATATTCTTTTTCATCAGGATTCTTGCAGTATAGTGATAATCCTTCCAAAGGATCATATTGGCAGGAACTTTTTTAAAGAGTTCTTCCATGTAGAAGAGTGCTTTGTTATAATCAGGATTCTTTCTCTCATAATAAGAATATCCTGCGAGACGATTCATATATGACCTTGACGGGTCAACGGCAAGTACTTCTTCAACGTTCTTTATTACCTCATCATAATCGCCAGCATAGAAGAGAGCGTTCACATACCTGGTCTTTGCAGGAATGTTCCCTGCGGTCAGGTCAAGATATTTCTTATAATTTGCTTTTGACTGATCAAGCCTTCCTGCAAGGTAATAAAGCTGGCCAAGCTCGCGGTAAGCAGGAGCATAATTGGCGTCCAGATTAATTGCATCTTCAAAATTAGGAATTGCAGCCTGGAGGCTTTTTCCTCTTACATATATGTTCCCGATCTTCATAGCTGCGGTAGGAGACTTTGGATCAAGGAACTGTGCGAGATTATAATTTTTTATTGAATTTGAACCGTCATGGGCAAGAATGTAAATATCTCCGGCGATCAGGAAAATGTCGGGGTTTTTCGGATCAATACTGATTGCCTGTCTTATCAGCGGCATTGAGGCAGCAGTATCCACTTCTCCATCCTCTATATATGATTCAGCGATTTTTGCAAGCGCAAATGCATATTCCTTTGCCGGAGGAACAATCTTCTTGATATTCTTGTATGGAAGCAGGAAGCTTTTTGCCTTAGCTCTCAAATCGGCAGCAGTTTTATCATCGTTAAGCAGAACTGCAACATTTGCAAGACCAACATAGTTCAGGGGATCACTTGCATTCGCATCAACTCCTTTCTGAAAAATACCTTTTGCATCTTTTGTGGCAAGAGCCAGTGAGTTTGAAATTGTGTCAGCAAAATATTCAAGTAGTTTATTCTCTCCCAGGAAAAAATAATTTTTGCTGTTGGTGGGTTCTTTCTGTATCAGCTGCTGGAGCATTGTGCCTGCCTTATCGTATTGTTCGCTTTTCGTAAGAAGCAGAGCAGAAGCCAGATCCTGCGCCTGAATGCTATTTGCGATCACCCCTGCCGCTAAGGCAGCCAGAATAAAACCTTTCTTATAAAATGAACGTTTCATGGTTTGAATTTTATTTTGGTCAATTATACTAATTTTTTTAATGTACTTTGAACACTTATTCGCTTTTATAACAACTTTTATCTTTTTACTTTTATCTTTTATCT
>PMIG01000292.1 GCA_003157055.1 Bacteroidales bacterium
GCCTATAATTAATATTATGTAAAATAGATATATTTTGCATTCAAACAGATTTTATAATAGCCAGGGAATTCCTCTTTACTTCCTCGTATCATAAAAAAAGGGATGCCAGACGGTATCCCTCCTTTTATATACTTATTTTTAATTACTTCTGATCAAGAACGTCAAGCTTTGCTTTGGCAGCATTGTATTTATCAGTCATCTTAAGCCTGTAATAGAGTTCTTTAAGGCTTCTCAATGCATAAACATCGTCAGGTTTCAGGTCAAGAGCCTTCTCCATAAAAGGTAAAGCTTTTGCATAAACGCCATTAGCTTCATCAATGGCAGCTGTATATTTGGTTACATCCATGATGTCGTTGGCTTTAACGAACATTGCAGCAGCCTTGTTGATATAGGCAACCCCCATTGCATACTCGAGATCATAAACGTCAGTCTTCAGTTCAACAGCTTTTGATAATTCAGTAATAGCATCATCAAATTTGTTCTGGTTAAGGAACATAATGCCTGATGCAAAATAGAGGCTGTAATTTCCCGGATCCTGTTCCTTGGCAACTTTGATATATTTAAATGCTTCGTCATACTTGTTGCTCTTTATATAAAGGTCAATCAGCTGAAGAGTAATAGTATTATCGCCAGGGAATTTACTGGGCAGGTCAAGCAGAAAAGATTCAGCTTTTGTAGTATCGCCGAGATTCATGTAGCATTGGTACATCTGGTAATACGGAGTTATGCCAAGGTACTTCATTTCTACACACTTCTGAAAATAATTAACCGCTTCGGTGTATTTCGCAGCATTTACTGCTGCAAGACCAGCATTATAATACATTCCTGTATCGAGTGCGCCAACATAATTCGGACCTTCAGATATTTTAATCTGAGTTGAGAAAGATTTAAGTGCTCCCTCATAATCCTTTGCTTCAAACCTCTTGCTTCCCTGAGTATAAAAGTTGCTGGCAAGAGAAGAATATACCATTCCTGTAAGAATTTTTTTCTTTGCAGCACCTTTCTCATCCAGAGCCAAGGCCTTCTCGTATGCTTCATATGCCTCTGCCAGAGGATCAGCATAATATGAATTGAACTTGGGATTATCGGCAGTATAAATTGCCTGGCAAAGTTTCCCTTTTGCAAAATATGTGTTGAACCAGTCTTTTGATTTTTCATCAGTAAAAGCCTGATCCAGAGATTCTTTGGCTTTGTCCAGCATATTCTGGTCAATGTAACTTAAAGCCGCAGTTACTTTACCTTTCTGTGAAAATGCTCCTATGGAAATGCATATAGCTGCTATGAGCAGAAAAACCTTTTTCATGATTATAATTTTAATTTGTTTGTTGTCTTATAAATTTTTCCAAATGTATAATATTAGTTATTAATCTTCAAATTCTTTGCCATTTTCATCTTTTGAAATAATATTTTCATCNNAATATCATTTTCTTTCAGATTTATAAGTCTTACTCCCTGAGTAGCCCTTCCCATCACTCGCAAAGCCTTAACAGGACTTCTTAGAATATTACCGAATTGAGTAATAATCATAAGGTCATGGTTATCCGTAACATCCTTCAATGCAATCAGAGAGCCTGTTTTTTCAGTAATTTTAATAGTTCTGACTCCTTTTCCACCCCTGTTGGTTATCCTGTATTCATCAATATCTGACCTTTTACCATAACCTTTCTCAGACACAACCAGGATATCTTTTTCCTTGTTTTCAATAGTAATCATGCCGACAACAAAATCATTTTTATCATCTGCCAGCCTGATGCCTCTTACTCCTGAAGCTGTACGTCCCATGGGCCTGACTGAAGATTCAGGAAAACGGATTGCGCGGCCTGATTTAATTGCAAGCATAATATGGTGGTTGCCGTTAGTCATCCTTGCTTCCAGCAGCTCGTCACCTTCCCTTACCGTGATAGCATTTACTCCATTTGCACGCGGCCGGGAATATGCCTCGAGTGATGTCTTTTTGATAATTCCCTTAGTTGTGCAGAGGACAATATAATTATGATTGATATAATCAGGATCATTAAGGTTTTTAACATTAATGAAGGCTCTGACCTTATCATCAGGTTCTATATTTATGAGGTTCTGCATTGCTCTTCCCTTCGATATCCTGGAACCCTCCGGAATGCCGTAGACCTTGAGCCAGTAGCATTTACCCTTGCTTGTAAAGAAGAGCATGGTGTTATGCATTGTCGCAATGTAGAGATGCTCAATGAAATCCTCGTCTCTTGTGCTTCCTCCTTTTGCCCCGGTGCCTCCTCTGTTTTGTCTCCTGAACTCAGTAAGCGGTGTTCTTTTGATATAACCCATGTGTGATATGGTTATTACCATTTCATCATCGGCATAAAAGTCTTCCGGGTTGAATTCTTCAGCGTTAGGAACTATTTCAGTCCGTCTGTCATCGCCGTATTTCTCCTTAATGTCAAGAAGTTCCTCCTTGATTATCTTCATCTGAAGAGCTTCATCTGCCAGCACACTTTTAAGATAATCAATGAGATCCATTATTTCTTTGTACTCGGCCCGGAGTTTATCCTGTTCAAGTCCTGTAAGCTGACGAAGCCTCATGTCAACGATCGCCCTCGACTGAATTTCCGAGAGGTTAAATCTTTCCATGAGTCTTTCCCTTGCTGCATCAGGGTTTGGAGATGCTTTGATGATAGCAATTACCTCATCAATATTGTCACTTGCAATAATCAGACCCTGAAGTATATGTGCTCTCTTTTCAGCCTGGTCAAGTTCAAACTTCGTCCTCCTGAGGATAACGTCATGACGGTGTTTTACAAAATAATGTATCAGCTCTTTTGTGCTCAGCATCTTCGGTCTGCCTTTAACCAGAGCATTATTATTGACGTTGAAGGCAGTCTGTAATGAAGAGAGTTTATACAGGTGATTAAGAACCACATTGGCAGTGGCATCTTTCTTGAGGATGATGACTATCCTCATCCCGTTCCTGTCAGATTCGTCATTAATATAGGATATTCCTTCAAGCTTCTTTTCATTGATAAGATCAGCGATCTTTCTTATCATTTCGGCTTTGTTGACCATGTAAGGGATCTCAGTCACTATAATGCATTCACGTCCCGAATGAGTTAGTTCGATTTCGGTCTTTGCCCTTACGACTATTCTGCCCCTGCCAGTTTCACATGCATCGCGGATGCCCTGCTGACCGTAAATAATGCCGCCTGTCGGAAAATCAGGACCTTTGATGTGCTGAAGGATCTCATCGGTGGTTAAATTATTATTATCGATATAGGCTATGGTGGCATCTATCACTTCTGAAATATTATGCGGTGCCATGTTGGTAGCCATACCGACTGCGATACCGGATGCCCCGTTTACAAGCAGATTTGGTATTCTTGTAGGCAGTACTACAGGTTCTTGAAGCGAGTCATCAAAATTTGGCTGGAAATCAACAGTTTCCTTATCGATATCTGCAAGAGTCTCCTCGGCAATTTTCTTTAGTCTGGCTTCAGTGTATCTCATTGCAGCAGGGCTGTCTCCATCTACTGACCCGAAGTTACCCTGCCCGTCTACCAGTGGATACCTCATCGACCACTCCTGTGCCATTCTGACCATTGCATCATAAACAGAAGTATCTCCGTGGGGATGATACTTTCCAAGCACCTCTCCCACTATCCTGGCAGACTTTTTATATCCCTTGTTCGACATCACTCCCAGCTCCGACATTCCGAAAAGAACACGCCTGTGAACAGGTTTCAAACCATCTCTCACATCAGGTAATGCCCTCGAAACTATGACCGACATCGAATAATCGATATATGCCGACTTCATTTCCTCCTCGATATTTACCTGAATTATCCTCTCTCTCTCTGACATATTTGATTAATAATTAATTAATTACAAAATAATAATCCCTTCCGGGATTTGAACTACGAAAATAGTGAAAATTTGGCTATTTTTGAGCTATTATATGTGTGAATTTTTAACATTCTTTGTTAATAAATGGGCATGATAATTGCCATTCATAATTATTGCAAAATTTAACTTTGAAATTCCCGTTATCGGTACTTTTGTCTGGAGCTTTCTGACATAATGGCACATAACGAAAAAATGTATGGTAATTGACTAAAATATAATATGGATTCACAATTTTCACAAAGAGTAAAAGATATACTTGGTTACAGTAAGGAAGAGGCAATAAGGCTGGGTAACAGCCATATTAGCCCAGAGCACCTTTTTCTTGGAATTCTGAGGGATGGTGAAGGAACCGCCATTGAGATTCTTATGTCAAAGGGTATTGATCTGATGGTTCTTAAGGGATCGCTAGAAAAAAGCATTAAGGTCGAAGCCCCTGTTCCGGTGGCCGATCATGAAGTAATACCATTGCTGAGAAGTACTGAAAGGATTCTTAAACTGGTTTATCTTGAAGCAAAAGCACTGAAAAGCCCTACAATTGAATCAGAGCATCTGCTTCTTGCAATCCTAAAGGATGAGAATACCCTGGTTACAAGGTTCCTCTCCGAAATGGATGTTGATTATACTGCTGTAAAGCGTATGGTTGAAACTGAATCACCCAGTGCAAGGGCTGACTATCCCCGAGATGAGGATGATGAAGGACAGGGATTTGGAGCCCAGGGAAAAGGTCCCTCGGGCGCACCCTCAACCCCTAAATCATCGTCAGATACTCCCGTCCTTGATAATTTTGGAATAGATCTTACGAAAGCTGCTGACGAAGGACGGCTTGATCCTGTAGTTGGAAGAGAACGGGAAATTGAACGTCTGGCACAGATATTATCGCGCAGAAAGAAAAATAATCCTGTTCTTATCGGCGAACCGGGAGTTGGGAAATCAGCTATTGCTGAAGGTCTTGCATTGCGTATTTCCAAGAAGAATGTCTCAAGAGTCCTTTTTAATAAAAGGGTCGTGGCTCTTGATCTGGCTTCAATTGTTGCCGGAACAAAGTACAGGGGTCAGTTTGAGGAGAGAATGAAGGCCATACTGAATGAGCTTTCCAAAAATAATAACATAATCCTTTTTATCGACGAAATACATACTATCGTCGGAGCCGGTGGAGCCACCGGGTCACTCGATGCAGCAAATATGCTCAAACCTGCTCTTGCCAGGGGTGAGATACAGTGCATTGGTGCAACAACTCTCGACGATTACAGGCAACATATCGAAAAGGACGGAGCGCTCGAAAGAAGATTTCAGAAGGTGCTTGTTGAGCCAACTTCAATT
>PMIG01000189.1 GCA_003157055.1 Bacteroidales bacterium
TTTTTGAGGGTCTCTTTTGCATAATTAGCGATCTGCTCATCGGTAGCATAAAAGAGGCCATATTGACGGAACTGGATCCTTGTTATGTTTTCAGACTCCTTCTGCATCTCTTCCTCCGTGATCTTTATTTCATTTTCTTTTGCAACCTTGTTTTTAATAAGCTGCCATTTAAGATCAGTCCTGAAACTATCAAACTCCTTGTCGATCTGTTCTGCCGTAGAATTTTCATTTACTTTCAGCAGCCATCTCTTGAGAAAATCCTCAGGTAATTTGAAATCTGTCTTTTCAATAGTCAGCCTCTTGATATCCTGCATAAGCTTGAAGTCACTTTCTGTTTTAAGGCTGGCTGTAATCTCCCCTTCGATCTTTGCTGCGAATTCCTCCTCGCTATTAACGACACCCTCGCCATATATCCTGTCGAAGAGCTCTTTCCCGATTTCTGCAGGATAGAATCTTGATATCTCATTTACTGTAAATCTGAAATTGCCATCAATGTTCGCAACTTCTTCCTTTTTCTTTTTAAGCAAACCGGCTATCTCGTTTTCGTTCGGGAATGCTTTTTTAAGGTCGAAATCGATCGATTCATTCTCTTTGAGACCTATGAAAGATTTTTTGATCTCTTCGTCCTTAATAATATCGACTGCAAGAGATGAAAAATCGTTAGCAGGGCCCTCGGCTTTCAGGTCACCGTTATTATCAACTGCTTCTAATTTACCTTTCAGTATGTCTTTATCCTCGGATATTTTCTCTTTCCGTAATTCACCATACCGACGTGTATAATTGCTTATATAGTCGTTCTTCATTTTGTCATCAATGGAAATGGCATAATAATTCACTTTTTCCTTTTTATTTATGCCGAGTTCAATCGAAGGGGCAAGGCCGAGTTCAAACGAGAAGTCAAATTCATCCTGGATATCAAAATCGAAATTATCATGTTCATTTATCTTTGGCAGCGGATCGCCCAGTATCTCAATCTTCTCGTCGGTGAGGTATTTCTGTATATTCCCGGTTACGCATTTATTTATCTCGTCAACTTTAACAGCCTTGCCGTACATCTTTCTAACCAGCCCTATGGGTACCATACCTGGACGGAAACCTTTTATATTAGCCTTCTTACGATAGTCTTTCAGAACATTCTCTACATTCTCCTCATAATCGGTTTTCTCGATCTTGACATTCAGAACAGCATTCAGTTCATCGGTGTTTTCTCGTGTAATTTTCATTTTTAACAGTTTATTCCATTTTAAAACCGCCAAACGCACCATCAATGGGGGGAAAAGCGGTTTGTTATTTTTGTGCGGATGAAGGGACTCGAACCCCCACGTCNNGACACAAGATCCTAAGTCTTGCTCGGCTACCAATTACGACACATCCGCATAAAGAGGTGCAAAAGTACTATAAATAATTGTTTTTACAAATATGTGGGTCACCTGCGGAGCTCAAAGTTCTTGCCCAGATAGACTTTTCTTACATATTCGTCTTCAGCCAGTTGCGAAGAAGTCCCTGATTTCAGGATCTTCCCTTCAAAAAGAAGATATGCCCTGTCGGTGATAGAAAGTGTTTCATGGACATTATGGTCGGTTATCAGGATGCCGATGTTTTTAGTTCTCAGGTGGGAAACAATGGCCTGAATGTCTTCGACAGCTATAGGATCAACGCCGGCAAATGGCTCGTCGAGAAGGATAAACTTTGGCTTCAGGGCAAGCGCCCTGGCAATTTCAGTACGCCTTCTCTCTCCTCCTGAGAGTTGAATTCCCTTGCTCTTTCTTATTTTTTGAAGACCGAACTCAGTAAGCAATGATTCAAGTCGTTCAGCTTGCTCCTTTTTAGGAAATCCCGACATCTCGAGGACCGCTTTAAGGTTATCCTCAATTGACAGGTTCCTGAATATCGAGGCTTCCTGGGCAAGATAACCTATTCCCTTCCGGGCACGCATATAAACCGGCAGTGTCGTAATCTCTTCATCGTCAAGGAAAATTTTTCCTTCTCTGGGTCTGATAAGGCCAACAATCATATAGAATGAAGTTGTTTTACCGGCTCCATTGGGTCCCAGCAATCCGACTATCTCTCCCTGTTCCACTTCAATTGAAACATGGTCGACAACTGTGCGGTTATGGTACTTCTTTACAAGGTTATCGGTATATAATTTCATGGCAGGAATTATGATGTTGTTGTTTCCGTTTTTGCTGAAGAGTCACCATCCATGAATGTTTCATGCGCTTTCGTTTTTTGCTTGATTACCCTGGCAGAAATAAAAATGCTTACTTCATAAAGAATAAGAAGCGGTATTGCAACAAGTGTCTGGGAAAAGACATCAGGCGGGGTAATAATTGCAGCTACGATAAAAATGACGACAATCGCATGCTTTCTGTATTTTCTCATGAAAGTGGGTGTGATGATCCCGATTTTAGTGAGGAAAAATGCAACTATAGGCAGCTCAAATACAACACCTGTTGCAAGGCAAATTGAGGTCAGGGTACCTATAAATGATCTGATATTTATCTGGTTAACCACATCGCTGCTTATCTGGTAAGAGGTCAGAAAATAAATTGAAAGCGGTGCAAGCAGGAAGTATCCAAACATGACACCTGCGAAAAAAAGTAATGATGAAGCAAGAACAGCACCCCGGGCATATTTTGCTTCATTCGAATGCAGGGCTGGCTTGAAAAACAGCCAGAATTCACGTATAATAACAGGAAATGCAAGAATTAGTCCTGCAACCATGGCTACCGTAATATGAGTAGTAAGCTGTCCGGCCATTTTAATGGATATCAGGTTTACTGGTTTTGTATTAATGCACAAGATATCTGGATTCTTTTGAAATAAATTCAGGTGCTGAACAAGATAATGTCCGAACTCGCAAAGCAACCTGTTGGTAATGAAAGTCGGATTTTTCGGAGCCAGAACAATAACATTAAAAAGCACATTCTTAAAACAAAAGGCAACTATCATCAATATCACTACAGCTAGTAATGAACGGATGATGTGCCATCTTAGCTCTTCAAGATGTTCGAGGAAAGACATCTCGCCATCGCCTTTTCCACCTTTCTTCCCTTTTAACGCCATCAGCTTTAAGTAAAAAATTCAGCGTGTAAAGATGATAAATCTTATTATGCAAAACAATATGAACAAAGTGTTATGCGGATGGAATATGGAACATTTATGTTAATTATTGGTTAAAACTGGTAAATGATAAAGAAATTTATTAATTTAGATTAACTCTTGCATAGAAGAGTTTTTAATTCGTGTCAGATTTGTCAATTGTGGAAGAATGATAACTGATTCAACCATACATGATTACTTAAAGAAGTATTTTGGCTTTGACGTCTTCAAAGGAAATCAGGAGGATATAATAAAAAACGTCCTTGCAGGCAAGGATACTTTTGTCCTCATGCCCACCGGAGGAGGCAAATCGCTTTGTTATCAGCTGCCTGCAGTTATGGGAGAGGGGACCGCCATTGTAATATCTCCGCTGATTGCCCTCATGAAGAACCAGGTTGATGCAATGCGCAACTTCAGCACTAATGACGATGTTGCTCATTTCCTGAATTCCTCTCTGACAAAGACCGAGATCCAGCGTGTAAAGAAAGATGTTCTCGAGCACCAGACAAAACTTCTCTATGTGGCTCCGGAATCACTGACGAAGGAGGAGAATATCGAATTTCTGAAAAACATCAGGATATCATTTTATGCTGTTGATGAGGCTCACTGCATTTCGGAATGGGGACATGATTTCAGACCTGAATACAGGCGCATAAGGCCAATTATTGATACAATCGGAAGATCTCCGATTATTGCCCTTACTGCTACTGCCACGCCCAAGGTTCAGCATGATATCCAGAAAAACCTCGGCATTCTCGATGCCGGAGTCTTCAAATCCTCATTCAACAGACCAAATCTTTATTATGAGGTAAAATCAAAGCAGGACGTCACAAAAGAGATTATAAAATATATAAAGAACAATGCAGGAAAATCAGGCATAATTTATTGTCTGAGCCGGAAGAAGGTTGAAGAGATGGCCGAGGTGCTTAAAGTCAACGGAATTAAGGCTCTGCCATATCATGCAGGAATGGATTCAGCAACCCGCACCCTGAACCAGGACAAATTCCTGATGGAGGAGGCTGATGTAATCGTTGCGACAATCGCTTTTGGAATGGGAATAGATAAACCGGATGTCAGATTCGTAATCCATTACGACATTCCCAAAAGTTTGGAGGGCTATTACCAGGAGACAGGACGAGCAGGCCGCGACGGAGGAGAGGGGAACTGTATTGCATATTATTCCTACAACGATATTGTAAAGCTTGAAAAATTCATGCAGGGCAAACCGATTGCCGAACAGGAGATAGGAAAGCAGCTCCTTCTTGAAACAGTGTCATATGCAGAATCTTCAGTTTGCCGAAGGAAACTCCTGCTTCATTATTTCGGCGAGGAATATGAGAAAGAAAATTGCGAGGCCTGCGACAACTGCCTGCATCCCAAGGCGCAATTTGAAGGAAGCGAATCTGTGGTTCTGGTCCTTGAAACTATCCTTGCCGTAAAGGAAAAATTCAAAGCCGATCATATAGCTCATATACTTTCCGGTAAAGTCACTTCATCGATAAAATCATATAAGCATAATAAGCTTGAGTTTTTCGGGGCAGGTGAAGATAAGGATGAAAAGTACTGGAACATGGTTATCAGACAGGCCCTGATTGC
>PMIG01000169.1 GCA_003157055.1 Bacteroidales bacterium
GCTCTTCCTCATTGCCCACAAGTATATCGGAAATGCCTGCAATCTCCTTGAATATTTCAGATAGCTCTTTTTCACGGTTCTTCCAGAAGGTAGCCCTGTAATTAAGGTCGAATGCTATGCGGGTCCCATGTTTCTTTGCAGCTTTTGCCAGCTCAAGGCAGAAGTTGCCTGTTTCCGGCGACATGGCGGCAATTAATCCTGAAAGATGAAGTATCTGAACACCTTCGGTTACGAAAAGGCGATTAAGATCGAAATCCTTAACGTTCAACTTCCTCCCCACTTCACCTGCACGGTCGTTATATACTCTTGGCCCGCGAGATCCATATCCACTGTCGGCAATATTGAACTGGTGACGGTAACCCCAGGGGCCACCCTGCTCAACCTCAATACCTTCATATACAATATGCCTGCTGCTGAGATCATCTTTGATAAACCTTGCGATCGGGCTCTCTTTTACAAAAGTTGTGAGCACCTTGACCGGAAGTCCGAGGTAAGATGAAATACTTGCTACATTTGTTTCAGCGCTGGTAGCCTGCATATGGAACATATTGCTGCAGTGAACGGGCTGCCCGTTTAAAGGTGTAATCCTTACTCCCATGCTCGAGGGTACAACAAGTGACCACGTGAAATCTTTCTTAAGTTCTATTTTCATTATGATTAAACTTAAAACAGTTATTGTTTATTTTAATCTTTCCTTCAGTTTCTTGCCGGCCTCTTCAAATCCAGGTTTGTTAAGCAATGCGAACATATTCTTCTTATAAGCTTCAACTCCGGGCTGATCGAAAGGGTTGACATCAAGAATATATCCGCTTATGGCACAAGCCAGTTCGAAGAAATAGATCAGTTGTCCGGTGAAGTACTCATCAAGTTTTGGGATCTCTATTTTTATTACCGGGACATTGCCATCATTATGGGCGAGGATGGTTCCGGTTTCGGCATTGTGATTAACCTCGGAAAGTCTCATCCCGGCAAGGTAATTAAGCTGGTCGGAATCATCTTTTTCAAGTGGGATAGTAAGTTTCTTACCGGGTTCCTTTATCGAGATGATAGTCTCGAACAGGATCCGCTGCCCATCCTGGATGTATTGTCCCATCGAATGAAGATCAGTTGTGAAGTCGACAGAAGCAGGGAAAATTCCTTTCCCGTCTTTCCCTTCACTCTCGCCAAAGAGCTGCTTCCACCATTCAGAGAAATAATGAAGCTTTGGAGTAAACCCTACCAGTATCTCAACGGGCCTGCCGGTACGAAGAACCAGGTTTCTTGCCGCAGCATATATCAGTACAGGGTTGGCAGCTCCATTATTATTATTCACTGATGCTTCCTCCATTGCCATAGCACCTTTAACGAGTTCTCTGATATCGATCCCGCTGACTGCAATAGGAAGCAATCCAACGGGGGTAAGGACGGAGTATCTTCCTCCTATATTGTCAGGGATCACGAAAGTTTCATATCCGTTTGTTTCTGCGAGTGACCTTAATGCACCCTTTTTTTCATCAGTAATTGCCACTATCCTTTCAGCAGCCTTTAGCTTACCTATTTTCTTTTCAAGATTATCCTTCAGCATCCTGAATGCAATCGCAGGTTCCGTGGTCGTGCCTGATTTTGAGATTACGATTATTGAATAGTTTCTGTCATCGAGTATTTCGAGCAGATCCGACATATAATCCTCACAAATATTCTGCCCGGCAAAGATTATCTCATGATGTTTTTTCTTTAAAAGCGGAGTGAAGGAATGGGAGAGAGCTTCGATCACTGCTTTTGCACCCAGGTATGATCCTCCAATGCCAATAACAACAGTTGTATCGGTGGCAGACCTGAGCTGTTTTGCTTTTTTTTCAATTTTGTCAAACTGAGTTGCTATTTCACCCGGAAGAGTGAGCCAGCCAAGAAAATCGCTCCCGGCTCCGGTGCCTTCTTTCAGCATTTCGAGGTGCCTTACGGACTGCTGGGCTAAGGCAAGTACTTCTTCAGTGGGGACAAATCCCTCTGTATTTTTGAGGTTTATGCTTAAAATATCATTCATCTGGTTAAGGTTTTTGAAAATTTTTATGGTATACAAAGTTACAAAAAAACCGTCAGGGTCGTCCCTGACGGTTTGTAATAAATGTGATATATATAATTGAGAAGAGACTACTTTTTATTAATGCCGCCCGCACTGGAAGAATGTGCGTCAATATACTTGGGATCTCCCTTGTAGTTTATATCCCCGGCGCTTGAAGCCCTTGCTGTCAGCTTGTCGGTTACGAAGATATCTGCATCACCGGCACTTGACGCTGAGATATCTGCCTCTCTTGTTTTAAGATTGTATGCATAAAGATCGCCTGCACTGCTTAAGTCTGCCTCAAGAATATCTGTTTCACCAGTTAGTGTAATATCGCCCGAACTGCTGCCATCCAGCTTTATTTTATTTGCATATACCTCAATTTTGATATCGCCGGCGCTGCTTGCGTCCAGTTCCAGGTTATCAGTTTTTATCGGTGTCTGACCGACAATGTCACCGGCACTTGAAGTGTGAAGCGATTTTATATCCTTCATGGTCACATAAACCCTTTCCCTTTCAGCCCCCCGGACATTAATATTATCTTCATGACGAATATATAATACATCACCCTTGATTTCAGTGATGATGTACTCATGAAGGTTCTCATCAGCTTCAACAGTAATGCTCATATTGTCTCCCTGTGAAAGGTATAAGTCAATTCCGGTGCTGACTTTTACACTGTTAAATTGACCGGCAGGGCGTTCCTTTTTCACGACGTTCCTATTCCCGTAAACAGACCTGCGGAACTGCCCGTTTATACATGAAGCTGTTGCCAGGCAGAGGAAAATGACGGTTAAATACTTCAGGTTTTTCATGTTTTAAGTTATTAATATTTAAAAGTTCTGATAAAAAGACATGGATAATTTCTATTTGTTGCATCAACCTTAAATAAAAAATAAGTATAGGTAATCAGTAGATTTCTCATTCCTCCGCCAGTTGGCGGATCCATTCGGAATGACTGTTCATTTAATACAGGGAAGTAGGGTCATTCTGGCTAATGCCATTTGAATAATTTGAGTCCTGCCGTGAAGAAGATGACACCGGTAGCACTGAGTATTAAAACCGGCAGGGCCACCTGAGAGTAACCGGCACCTTCGTTGAAAATGCTCCTGATCCCGTCAGTAAGTATTGTGAGTGGCAGCTTATTGATAATCTGAATGCTCCAGTCGGGGAAATTATGATAGCTGAAGAAAATTCCGGAAAGCACCATCATAGGTGTTACGATGGCATTTATCAGTCCATTCCCGACTTCAGTATTGGAGGTATGGCATGAAACAAAAACAGCTATTCCGGCAAATGCTATATTTCCGGCAAGAAAGAGAAGAATCATGGCCGAAATGCTTCCCTGGATGGTTATGTGAAAAGCGATAATTGAAAACAAAATCAAAACCAATGCCTCCACAAAATTCATCGCCACCCTGACAGTTATCAGAGCAATGAGAAAATGAGATTTCTTCATTGGTGTTGCGACAAGACGGCGCAGCAGCTTTTTTGATCTTTTTTCAATAACCCCGTAGCTTATTCCCCACATTGCCGACATCATGATGCCCATTGTTAAAAGACCCGGGACAAGGAAATCAATGTAGCGCGTGCCTTTAATTGTAAGCGGCCTGATCTCAGCCGATTTTTCTTCAGCAATAACATCGCCAGACCCTATTGCACTGCTGAGCTTGAGGTAAGTAAGCTCTGCATCTGAATTCATCGGATCGAAATGGTATTGCGCATGTCCGTCACTGCCGGTAAGGATAAGGTTTATCGTTCCTCTTTTAAGAAGAATCATGGCATCATCCCATTTAAGCTCATAAAAGAAGAAAACAGAAGTACCCAGCTTTTCGTTTTTTATTTCAAGCTTCCACTTGTAATCTTCCTTTCCGCTTACCGGATTTTTCACACATTTATTCTCAAGAAAATTATATACAACTGAGCTGTCACGATCAGCAGAACCGGCTTCACTTATTACGGCCACTTTCCTGATAACATCGGCTTTTTTCGTAAAGGCAAGTCCAAGACCGACCGTCATAAGGATCGGGAACACTATTCCCCAGAACAGTACACCCGGTTCTCTTATCAGTTCCCGCAAAAGAGACAATGTCAGCAACCGGAGCTGGTTTAATCTTGAGAACCTACTCATTTATCTTCCTCCCGGTTAATGAAATAAAAAGATCATCGAGAGTCCTGTGGTCTTCAAGCAGTTGGTTGAGCGTTCCCTCACGCAGGATTACACCGTTATCCATAATGATGATATAATCGCAAAGTCTTTCGGCTTCTTCCATATAGTGAGTCGTGAGAATCATTGATGTGTCTGAACCGTCTTTAAGCTTATGCAATATTTCCCAAACCTCACGCCTGGCGTTTGGATCGAGCCCTGTAGTTGGTTCATCGAGAAGCAAAATTGCAGGTGTGTTTATCAGTGCTATGCCCAGAGCAAGTTTCTGCCTCTGTCCTCCGGAGAGATTAACAACATATGACCTTCTTTTTTCTTCCAGTCCCACCAGATCGATTATTTCATTGACTCTTTTCATTCCCATATCGAAAAAGCTGGCAAAAAGCTCGAGAGTTTCGGAAACCCTCAGCTTATCGATGAACCTTGTCTCCTGGAGTGATAGCCCGATGATTTTGTGAAGCTCGTCCTCGTTCCCTTTCCAGTGTTTTCCAATTATGGTAATATCACCCTTGTCAGGCTTCTGAATCCCTTCGATCATTTCGACAAGAGTGGTTTTACCAGCACCGTTTGGACCAAGGATTGCCACAAACTGCCCTTTTGGAATATTAAAGCTGATACCCTTTACTGCCTGAACTGTTTTAAAGGATTTCCAGACTTCTTTAACTTCTATTACGTTGCAAAATGGCATATTGATCTTTATGACAGTAACAAAACTGATTGGGAATGGTTCTTAAATAGTCAGGCTATTTAGTCCCGAATAGTCTGTCGCCGGCATCACCAAGCCCGGGAACTATATATCCGTTACTGTTGAGTTTTTCGTCCAGCCCGGCGAGGTATATCTGAACATCGGGATGGTCCTTTTCAATTTTTTTTATTCCTTCCGGGGCTCCTACGACGCAGACCAGCTTAATGGTTTTTGCACCATGAGCCTTGAGAACGCTGATTGCTGCGCTTGAGCTTCCTCCGGTAGCAAGCATCGGATCGAGCACCATTACCACTGCATCAGGAAGGTTTTCAGGAAATTTTGAATAATATGTATTTGGAAGCAGTGTCTCATGGTCTCTGTACATTCCTATATGTCCGATACGCGCCGTAGGAATCAGATGTGATATGCCGGCTACCATTCCTAATCCCGCCCTGAGAACCGGTATCAGCACTACCTCGCTGGCAAGTTCAAATGTAGAGCATTTTGCCAGGGGAGTTTCAATAACGATCTCTTTTAATGGAAGATCGCGCGTGATTTCGTATGCCATCAGTCCGGCAATCTCTTCAAGCGTTTCACGGAATCCTTTTGTATCTGTCTATTTGCGACGGAGGAGTGTCAGCTTATGAGTAAGAAGTGGGTGTTTAAGGAGATTCAGCATGTTTAATTTTTTAGATCAATCAAAGATAACTGGAAATTCGATATTCAATTTAGATACTTCCATTTTGGAGTGAAAGCTTTTATAAAGATGTTTCCCTGGCGCTATCTTTTATTTGATTNNCCTCTTTAATGATCTTGAAACTAAATATTTCTTAGTATTTTATTTCCTGTGTAAATCAAGATTCAGGAATTTCAATGAAAACGACATAAAAAAATATCAAAATAACAGAGTAAAAAAAATCGCAGAATATGCTGTTGCTCATTCGAAATTCTATAAGGAATATTTTTCAGGTTTTAATTTAAATAATTTCACATCGCTGCCTGTTATCAATAAAAAATTAATGATGGATAACCTGACTGATTTCAATACGGTCGGATTATCAAAAGATGAAATATTGAATTTCTGTCTTGAAGTCGAGAAAACAAGAAACTTTTCAAAAAGGCTCAGGGGATTGAATATCGGGATGTCTTCCGGTACAAGCGGGAACAAAGGTGTGGAAATTGTAACCCCGCGAGAGGAAAATTATATGAAAGCCGCTTTGTTTGCACGCTTTGATTTTCCCAAAAACGAAAAAATAAATCTTGCTTTCATTTTAAGAGTCAGTGCACCGGCATTTAATCTGGATAAGTTTGGACATAGGCTGACTTATATAAGCCAGCTGAATTCTATTGATGAAATAGACAAACAGCTTGAAGAAATAGATCCCAATGTTATTTCTGCACCACCATCTATGCTGAAATTAATAGCCGCAGAAGCTGAGAATGGCAGATTATCAGTTAATCCCAAACGATTAATTTCTTATTCGGAAATACTCTATCCTGATGTTAAGGATTATCTGATCAAAGTTTTTAAGTGCCCCGTTCATCAAATTTATAAATGTACAGAAGGACCCATCGCTATTTCTTGCAAACATGGCCAGTTGCATATTAATGAAGATCTGGTGCTCGTTGAGACCCTGAATAATGATGGAACGATTACATCACCCGGTCAGCCTTGCCAGAAATTGATTGTCACTGATCTGCACAAAAAATCACAACCGATAATCCGCTATGCATTAAATGACATTATTACTATCAGCCCTGGTATGTGTAAATGCGGATCATGTTTCAGGGTGATAGAAAATATTCAGGGCAGGGCGGATGATCTCTTCTGGGCAAAAAATATAATAACTAACGAATGGCAGTATATTTTCCCGGATTATATTAGCAGAGCGATTATTTCTGCATCAGAAGATATTAATGAATACCAGGCTATTCAAAGTACTCCTGATGATGTTTTGGTTAGAATTCAACTAAGGAATGGAGCCGATCAGGATAAGTTTGACATCAAGGAAGTCATAGAGAATATTAANNATTGTTTTCAGAGAGTATAACTGCAGACTGCCTAAAATATCAATTGTGTTTGAAAAGCCGGAATTTAACAGGAATTCGAACAAGCTGATCAGGATTCACAGGGATTTTAATATAGACTAAAGCAATGATACAAAATAAAAGACTTGCATCGCTGGATGTTTTACGAGGTTTGGCATTAATACTTATTATCCTTTTTCATTCTTCAATATATAACTATGCAAATATCAACAAGCTTGATTTCAGCAATCCGCCAATAGTAGTTGTATTAATGAGTTTTATGGCTCTGTGGGGTGGAATATTTATAATTTATTCGCTGGTGGTAAACACCATAATGCTTATGGGAAGAAGTCAGGCAGCGGTAAATTTTAAAATTTTTCTTTATCCGATCATTGCGGGATTTATCTACATATTATTTCATTACATCCTGAATATTTTCTTAGGCAGATGGAGTCTTGATTTCGTAAACAATAAACCGGACCTTACAGCTGTTGCCGGTTCCATACGCAGCATGCGCCTTACTCTTCCACATCTTACCAAGCTTTTTGAGGGCTCCTCATTATCTGCAATTGCACTTAACCTGATTATTCTGTCGTTTGTACTGTTCTTATTATTTAGAAAAAACGGAATGGTAAAAGAAAAAAGAAATTATCTGATTTTAGGCATATCAGGTGTTTTGATCATGTTCCTTTCTTTAATCAGAGTTCCGTTATTTCATTTATTTATACAGGCAATAGAGACGAAAAAATATTTTCTGGCAACTTTTTTTAGTTTCACTCTAGCCAATCCTTATCCACTGCTGCCATATCTGGCCTATGGTTTTTTTGGTGCAATGATGGGCATGATGATCTTTCAAAAGAGAAATAAATTATTAAAGATCATTTTCATTCCATCAGGGATGTTTTTTCTCATCTACGGATTATCCGGTATGATGAATTTTGACAA
>PMIG01000251.1 GCA_003157055.1 Bacteroidales bacterium
AATGCAGTTTTTCCCATCGAGGGACGTGCGGCAATTATGATCAGTTCGGATTTCTGCCAACCCGATGTAAGCCGGTCAAGTTTTGTAAATCCTGAAGGAGTGCCGACAAGAGCATCCTCTCTCTTTCCTGCTTTTTCAATCTCAGCAATAGCCTCCTTGATAACAACATTTATCGGAGATACTTCCCTTTTAATGTTTCCTTCAGCTATCTGGAAAAGCTCGTTTTCTGAATAGTCAAGAAGCTCTGTCACATCATACGTATCGTCAAACGATCTGGTCTGTATCTCGGATGAAACACGTATCAGCTCTCTCTGGATATATTTTTGTGCGACTATTCTTGAATGATAATCGACATTGGCAGCGCTCACAACTTTTGAAGTGAGCTGAGTAAGATAAACTGGTCCTCCAACGCTATCCAGCTCCTGGTGAGCCCGAAGTTCCTCTGTTACAGTATAGAGGTCAACCGGGTGTTCCCGTAAATTAAGATCTAAAATGGCTTTAAATATTTTCCTGTGAGCATCTTTATAGAAACTTTCAGGTTTAAGTATGTCGAGAACAGTAATTACCGCCTCTTTTTCAAGCATAATAGCACCAAGAACTGCCTCTTCCATATCTATCGCCTGGGGAGGAACCTTTCCAAAATCAGGTAAAACTGTTACAGCAGGTCTTCCCTGCTTAAATTGTTTAGCCATTTATATTATGTTGTTGAATTACAATGTTTTAAAGGAATAAATTATTTTTTTCCCGGCAGATTCAAAGTTATTAATAACCATGCTCAATAACCCGGAATACAGATTTTTTATTACAAACAGAGAGTGTTAAAAACTTGTTGAAAAGCTAAAACAAAGAAGGGTTGCGACAAATCCAAAACCTAATGGTATTTTTACATCAAATATCGGATGATGATCACTTTCCCAAAGGCAAAGATCAATTTCGGATTAAGGATTACAGCAGAGCGTTCTGACGGTTATCATGATATTGAAACTATTTTTTATCCTGTGAACCTTGCGGATGCTCTCGAGTTCGTAATTCTTAAGGGAAACGCTGAAGGTGATGAGCTTGCAGTCACCGGTTTTAAGATTGCTTGCCGACCCGAGAATAACATTGTAATCAAAGCTCTCAGGCGTCTGCGAATGGATTTTTCAATACCCTCTCTTAAGGTACATCTTCACAAGGCTATACCTTCAGGAGCCGGACTTGGAGGAGGATCATCAGATGCGGCATCGGTAATTAAAGCCATCATTAAGTATTTCGATCTTGCAATGAACGACCAGGAGATGCGCAGCCTGGCTCTCGATCTTGGAAGCGACTGTCCATTTTTTATAGATCCTGTCCCCTGCTTTGCGACCGGTAGGGGTGAGGTTCTTCAGCCTGTAAATCCTTTTCTGGATGGATTTTTCATAGCTATCCTGAATCCGGGCGTCAGTATAAGCACAAAAGAAGCATATCTCAGTTGCCATCCTGCAAAACCGGAAACTCCGCTTGAGAAATTGATCAAACTGCCGGTTGAAGACTGGAAAAAGAATATAAAGAATGACTTTGAAGAATATGCCTTCAATATCTACCCTGTTATAAATGACATGAAAAAAGCATTATACCGGGCCGGAGCAATTTACAGCTCATTGTCGGGAAGCGGTTCTTCAGTATTTGGCATCTATAAGCAAAAACCGAAGATTCCGGCGAAGCTTAAAGAATATATAATATTTGAAGGAGTAATGTAAAAATTACTCGATTTCAATCAGGACCATTCCCTTTGATACCCTGTCGCCCTTGCTCACAAAAATGGTTTTTACCTTTCCATCTATGTTGCATTTGAGCTGGTTTTGCATCTTCATGGAATCGAGAATCATCAGGTCATCTCCTTTCCTGACAGATTGTCCAGGTCTGACAAGTATATCGAGTACAGTTCCGGGAATGAAACTTAGTATCAGGTTCGGATCAACAGGTTTATAAGGTATTCTGTTCGAAAATCTGCTGCTGATCCTGGTCTTATAAAGAGTTGTATCAATATTAAGGACCCCGAGTTTTTCATTTGTTTTCATAGTCAGTCGTTAATTCAGTCTTAAGGGAAATCAAAATGGAGGAAGTCCATGTTTCTTCTCAGGCATCTGTACTATTTTATTTTCCGATACATTAAGTGAATGAAGCAGAAATTTTCTTGTCTCAGAAGGTTCAATTACCGCATCGACATATCCTCTGGAAGCTGCGACATAAGGATTTGCAAATTTCTCCTTGTACTCTTCAATTTTCTGTTTTCGTGTACCGTTAGGATCATCAGACGACATGATCTCTTTTCTGAATATTATATTAGCCGCACCTTCAGGTCCCATAACAGCTATTTCAGCTGACGGCCATGCAAAAACAAAATCGGCTCTGAGATGGCGTGATGACATTGCAATATAGCCTCCGCCATAGGCTTTCCGGATGATTACCGTCAATTTTGGCACTGTTGCTTCGCTGTATGCGTAGAGAACTTTTGCCCCATGCCTTATTACGCCAGCGTGTTCCTGGTCGACACCGGGCATATACCCTGGCAAGTCCACAAGGGTAATTATGGGTATGTTGAATGCATCACAATACCGTATAAACCTGGCAGCCTTATCCGAAGAATCAACATCCAGCACTCCTGCCATCTCAAGCGGCTGGTTTGCAACGAATCCCGTTGTCCGTCCACCCATTCTTCCGAAGCCAATCACGATATTCCTGGCGTAATGTTCCATTATCTCAAAGAAATCGGAAAAGTCGACTATTGAACGTATCACATCCTTGACATCATATGGGAGAGTTGGGTCATCCGGAACAATTTTATTTATATTGTATTCCGGTTTTGGTTCTCCCGGTTCAAATGCTCTTGCTTTCTGTCCGTTATGCCATGGAATGAATGTTATCAGCCTCTTGATCTGGTCGAAGCACTCCTCTTCAGTTAAAGCGAAGAAATGGGCATTGCCTGTAATTTCACTATGGACCCTGGCACCGCCAAGATCTTCCATTGA
>PMIG01000163.1 GCA_003157055.1 Bacteroidales bacterium
AGTTCATCATGGACAATTTTAACCAGCATCTGTGAAGGGTTCACTGATTTAAGAACCTCCTGCCCAAGTGCCTTTGCTTTAACAGTATCAGTGAATTGTTTGGCTATCCTGAAGTTAACGTCAGCATCGAGCAATGCTCTTCTGACCTCCTTGAGACTCTCCGCAATATTAATCTCTGATATTCTTCCCTGGCCCCTGAGTATTTTAAAGGATTTCTCCAGCCTTTCACTTAAATTCTCGAACATTTTGCAATCAGGTATATAATATTAATTCATCTACATTCTCTCTGGCATCTCTATCCCTAGAAGATTCATACCGGAATAAAGAATAGAACTTGTGACTTTCGACAGGTCAAGCCTGAACCTGCGTCTTGCAGGGTCTGGTTCTCCGAGGATTGAAAAATCATGGTAGAACTGGTTGTACTCTTTAGACAGCTCATAGCAGTAATTAGCCACCAGGGCAGGGCTGTAATTGTTCGCCGCCTCACTGATAGTATCAGTAAATTTCCTGAGAAGCCTGATAAGGGCAATCTCTTTCTCACCTGCTTTAATACCGGTATAATTACCCGGATCGCAGCTTATTCCTGTCTGATCGGCTTTTCTGAATACTGATTTTATCCTTGCATAAGTATACTGAATAAATGGACCGGTATTCCCGTTAAAATCAATCGATTCGGAAGGGTTGAATGTCATATTCTTCTTTGGATCGACTTTCAGGATGAAGTACTTCAGTGCTCCCAGTCCGATCTTTCTGAATATCTCATCTTTTTCAGGTTCGGCAAAATCGGAGAGCTTTCCCAGTTCCTGGGACACCTCCCTGGCAGTTGTTATCATCTCTGTAATCAAATCATCAGCATCAACAATTGTCCCTTCACGCGATTTCATTCTTCCTTCAGGAAGCTCAACCATGCCATATGAAAAATGGAACAATCCATCGGACCAGTCATATCCCATCTTTTTAAGAAGAGCTTTAAGTACCTGGAAATGATAATTTTGCTCATTCCCCACCACATATAGGCATCTATTGAAGTTAAATTCCTCATGTCTTAAAACTGCAGTGCCAAGGTCCTGGGTCATATACACAGCGGTACCATCGGAACGAAGCAATAATTTCTGATCAAGACCTTCGGCGCTTAAATCAGCCCATATCGAGTTGTCCGTGTTCTGATAAAAAATATTTTTATCCAGAGCTGTCAGAACCAGATCCCTGCCGGTCTTATAAGTTTCGGATTCATAATATATCTTGTCAAAATCGACTCCAAGCTTTCTGTAGGTTTCATCGAAGCCGGCATAAACCCATGAGTTCATCATTTTCCACAGATCCATCACCTCTTTGTCTCCGGCTTCCCATTTTAAAAGCATCTCCCTTGCATCCTTCATAAGGAGCGCTGAATTTCTGGCATCTTCTTCAGTAAGACCTTTAGTCATAAGTTCACCGGCCTGAAGCTTCATTTCTTTCTCGAAGATGACATAATATTTACCAACAAGGTGATCGCCTTTCATACCCGACGATTCAGGAGTTTCTCCGTTACCATATTTCTGCCAGGCCAGCATAGACTTACAAATATGAATCCCACGGTCGTTGACTATGTTCGTTTTAATGACTTTATGTCCGCATGCAGAAAGTATTCTGAAGAGTGAGAATCCAAGAAGGTTATTCCTGATATGTCCGAGATGAAGCGGTTTATTTGTATTCGGTGAGGAGTATTCCACCAGAATGATCTCCGGCGATTTTACCTGACATCTTTGCAGCAAGTCTGATTCTGACGCCATCTTACGGAAATAATCCATCCACCATTCATCAGAAATTTCAAGATTAAGGAACCCTTTGACAACGTTAAAACCGGAAACTGCCGGAAAAGTCGAAGCAATTTGACTTCCTATGGTCTCTCCCGTTTTTTCAGGAGTATTCTTTGAATATCTCAGTAAAGGGAAAACCACCAGGGTAAAATCTCCTTTGAAATCCTTCCTGGTTTCCTGTATCTGAATCAGGTCGTCAGGCACATCGCTATTGTACAGAACCTTTAAAGTTTCCCTTATCTTTTCTTTTAGAATGCGCTCCATCACTCATCTTAAATTTCAGCCGCAAAGATAATATTTTAATATATTGGCGTACAACAAAACAGGATCAAAAACCGGGATCCTCAAAACTGATATGAACCATCATCTTATATAAACAGATTAAAATATTTGACTACCGGACATTTCTTTTTGATGAAGAGTACAGATATAATAAAAAAGTTGTTATATTTTTGAAAGTGATTTATTGTCAAATAAACGACACTTATTGTTCATAACGGGTGGAACTGAAAAATCTTTTTATTGAGCCTACCGCCAAAACTCCCCAGATTGATCTCAACCATCTGAGCGGAGAACTGATATTTTCGGGCAGATCAATACCTGAGAATGCTGCTGATCTCTACGAAAATGTCCTGAAGTGGGTATCCCAGTATGCAGACAATCCAAGGCATACCACCAATCTCAGGCTGAACCTTGAGTATTTCAATACTGCATCCTCCATCTGGCTTGCAAAAATAGTAAAAGCACTATCTGCAATAAAGGAATCAGAATCAACACTGATGATCCATCTTTATTTTAACATTGAAGAATTCGACAGCATGGATGTTGAAGATCTTAAAGATGCTCTCAGCCCGATAATCGACATAATAGGATCTCCTAAAGTAAGCCTTGGTATTAAAATCTACGGCACGGACGATAATGGGGAGATTCTTAAAGAATCGATGGTGCTTATCTGAAACAAATCCTTCTGAATATCTCTTTCTTAATTTTTTTGGCATAACTTTATTACGCCAAACCATATTTCGTTATGCGTTCCATTTTTATAGTATTGTTTTCAATTCTTTCAATTATGGAAATCCATTCCCAGAATAGATCGGTTGACCGTAAGCCATATGCAGCTGGCAAATTCTATTCAGATAATAAGGATACTCTTAAAAGCGACCTTGCAAAACTTTTTGCAGAGTGTAAAAAGCCGTCTGAAACAATGAATGTGAGGGCAATTATCACTCCTCATGCCGGATATGTTTTTTCCGGAAGGACAGCTGCTTCAGCCTTCTCAGCCACTTCAAAAAAAGGTGATTACAAGAATATTTTCATAATTGGATCAAGCCATGTTATGGCTTTTGAGGGAGCATCCATCTATAGCGAGGGGGATTATGTAACTCCACTGGGCATAGCAATTGTAAACAGGGAGATTGCTGCTGAGCTAATGAAAAAATCCCCGCTCTTCGACTTCTCGTCCGACGCTCACGCAGAGGAGCATAGTATTGAGGTGCAGGTACCGTTCATACAATATTATTATGATAAAACCCCGCCTATTGTTCCGATTATACTGGGGACCAATAATACAACTACCATCAGGGCAATTGCTGAAGCACTAAGGCCATGGTTCACACCTGAAAACCTGTTTGTCATAAGCAGCGATTTTTCTCACTATCCGCCTTACAATGACGCCATTGTTAATGATAAGCTTACAGCCGATGGTATTATATCAGGCGACCCGGCCAATTTTCTTTCAGTTCTGGAAAAAAATGCAGCAAAAGATACGCCCGGCCTGGTCACAAGCATGTGCGGATGGACTTCAGGTCTTACTCTGCTGTATCTTACAGAAGGCAATAAAACACTGAAATACAAGAAAATTGATTACTCTAATTCAGGTGATTCTCAGTATGGCAGCAAAAATGAGGTTGTAGGATATAATGCAATAGCACTTGTTGAAGAAAAGCAGGATCAGAAAGCGGATCAGAAATCAATGATTAAGGTCAGTTTTACAGATGAAGAGAAGAAAGAACTGTTCGACATTGCAAGGAATAGCATAAAATCTCTTCTCTTTGATGATAAGAACTATACTATTGATGAAAGTAAAATACCGCAGGCTCTCAAACAGAAATTTGGCGCATTTGTCACTCTGAAGATAAATGGAAATCTGAGAGGGTGCATCGGCAGTTTCGTATCAGACGACCCATTGTTTAAAGTTGTCAGCGCTTCCGCCGCCTCATCTGCTTTCGAGGATCCACGCTTTCCAT
Organism: Bacteroidales bacterium; assembly: GCA_003157055.1. Taxonomy (GTDB): domain Bacteria; phylum Bacteroidota; class Bacteroidia; order Bacteroidales; family VadinHA17; genus LD21. The sequence continues at coordinate 4,046 of PMIG01000163.1, forward strand.
CTCTAACAAAAGCTGAATACGATAAGGTCGATTTTGAGATCACTGTTCTGGGACCTATGAAGAAGATCAATAATATAAATGAGATTATCCTCGGAAAACACGGTATCTACATAAAGAAAGATTTCCACTCGGGAACGATGCTGCCACAGGTACCTATCGAATATGGCTGGACACTTGAAGAGTTTCTGGGTTATACTTCAAGGGATAAGGCTGGTATCGGATGGGATGGATGGAAGAGCGCTGATATTTATATTTATGAAGGATTAGTTCTGGAAGAAAACAAGAAGTAACAATGTACCATGTTGCAGGGACCTGCTTAACTGTTTCCTTACTATATTTCATCAGCTTTTTCTTATACCGAACGGGGTTCTATTCTCTTGCGCTTCACCGGAAAATATGGAATTCAATCCTCGCAATTTCTCTTCTTTTTGTTGCGCTTGCCGGAGTTTTTATGGCTCTGCAGATAAATTACAAGTGGAATATCACGTTTATCAAACAGCTGTTAAAGTGGCATGTTGAAATAGGTGTAGGAAGTACACTTATCTGTATTTTTCACATTTCGTGGCACCTCTCCTATTTCAAAAATATATTTTCATCAAATCAACCACCGGCAAAAACAACAACTCCTGTTCTTCCAAAGCCCGAATCCTTCATTTCAAGCCTTTGGATGGCCGGCTTCACCAGCACTTCTGTGCAGGTACTGCTGGTAAAGGAAATGATGAATATTACGGGAGGATATGAACTGATAGCCGGTGTTTTCCTTGGTTCATGGCTTATTACATCATCTGCCGGAGCGGCCATCGCCGGAAAATCAGGTCTGAACGATATCCGGAAAATAAGCCTGATCTTTTCCATAGCCCCCTTTGTTTCGCTATTGATGATGCTTCTTTTCTCAAGACTCTTCCTGGATAGAGGAGAGACGCCTTCCTTTCTTGTCAGTATGATCTTTACTCTCATTGTACTCCTGCCCTTTTGCCTGGTATCCGGATTCTATTTTATTAAGCTTCTTTCCTGCGCCAGACAATCACATCAAATCACACCTGGTATATCATATTCAACTGAGACTATCGGAGCTGCTGTTGCAGGGATTCTTATTTCAGTTCTTGCATCCGGAATTCTAAATAATTACAAGCTCTTTCTGGTAATCACGCTTCTGTCTCTCATTTTCACACTGCTGACATTCTATATCGGAAACAGCAAAAAGAAACTATTGCTGAAAATTGTTTTTGCCGTTATAATTTCAATTGTAATAATATTTGATCCGGATATCCTTTTCAGGCAAGTGCTTCTCCCGGGTTTGAAAGTCACGGAAACAAAGGACACTCCATATGGCAATATAACAAAAGGCAGCTATGCCCATGAGACTGCTCTGTATTATAATCAGAGGCTCCTTGCATACAACGATGATGCAATTGAAAGGGAAGAGGACATCCACTATGCAATGCTACAGCGTCCAAATCCTGAAAAGGTCATCCTTATCTCTGGCAACCTTGGGTCGCATCTTCCGGAAATTGAAAAGTACAATATAAAAGAGGTAACCTTTCTTGAAAGAGACCCGGAACTTATAAAAAATGCAGAAAAGGACATCAAAGTTATTCCCCCATTTCTGACTATCGAAAATGAAGATGCATTCAGATATATAAGAAAAAAAGGGAATCAGGCAGATGTTATACTTCTTCTTCTTGCCCCCCCATCGACTCTCTCATTAAACAGGTTCTACACAACGGAGTTTTTTGCAGAAGTAAAAATGAGGCTCAGTCAGGGTGGCGTTTTCATGTGCTCTCCATGTCCGGGTGATGACTATTTAAACCGTGAATCATTAAATCTATGCTCTTCCATCTATAGTAGTCTTTTAAAAGTATTCCGGTTCGTAAAGCCGGTTCTAGGACAAAAGTTGTATTTCATCGCA
>PMIG01000272.1 GCA_003157055.1 Bacteroidales bacterium
GAAGACTGGAAGACTCTTTATGAGAAAAGTATAAAACTCAAATAGAGCCTGTAACCTCTCCAGAAAACTACTTATCGGGAAAGACAATATTCCCTTCCTGTTTATTATAGCCATTCTCCGTTCTTACCGACATTGCAGGCTTGCGGGTTCCCTTCATCATGGCGCAGCCTGTTTCGCCGGATTTATTTATTGCAACAAATTTTTCCACCGGGAGATAATCAGGATTCACTTTGCGATAGCGGTCAGCGATCATTTGCATCGCATCTTCGCATGCCTGCTGGGGTGTGCGTCCTGCTTTCATCATGAGCACTATATAATATGAAGCGCATGATTTGATTACATCTTCGCCGCGACCTGTCGCTCCGGCAGCGCCTATCTCATTATCGACATACAATCCAGCACCGATGATCGGCGAGTCTCCGACACGGCCATTAATCTTGAAACTAAGTCCGCTGGTGGACGTACAACCTGCTATATCACCGTTTGAGTCTATTGCAATTACATTTGTCGTACCGTAATGATGCTCAACTTCTGGAAAATCCTTCCAGTAGGATGTGCTGCTTTTAAGGTTCCGAAGATGTTCGGGTACACCCCAGTCGTCATCAGGACTGAGATCCTCTTTCCATCTCAGCCATATCTTGCGAGCTTTTTCAGTGAGAAGGTTCTCCTCCCTGAAACCCCATGCCTTTGCAAAAGCAAGTGCGCCTGCGCCGACAAGCAGCACATGATCGGTATGCTGCATAACAAGCTTTGCTACCGACGACGGTGTTTTAATATTTTCAAGGCATCCCACTGCACCGGCAGAGTATGTTTTGCCATCCATGAATGATGAGTCAAGCTGTACCACGCCATCTTCATTCGGAAGCCCACCATAACCAACCGAAGTATCCTCAGGATCGAGTTCGATGACATTGACAGCTTTCTCCACAGCATCTACTGCCGAGCCTCCATTCCTTAGGATTTCCCATCCCGTTTCCATGGCATTCTTGCCGGTATCGTTGGTATGGCTTGTAATAATCACCGGTCTGATAGCTTTACCCTTATCCTGGAATTTAAACCCGGTAAGTGGAAGAATCATTGCTCCGGCGCTTACACCGATTGTCTGGTTAAAAAACCTACGTCGTGAAATTGTTTTTTTCATATTTTTTTAATGTTTATCATTCTCAAACTGGCTTATTTCACGGTCATGTCAGTGCTTATTTTCATCCTGGCACTGCTCTTTTTATCCCAGATAATAATTTCTGCATGTAGAGGATTATTGAATTCAGACCCCGTCAGCTTAAAATGGGCTGAGATTTTAGTATTGAAATCAGAAACGGCAATTCCGGTAGTGCTGTAATCAGAAAACATGTCTTCATAATTAAAGATTGCTTTTCCGGAGGCATCAGTTCCCCTGAAACTAATTCCGGGAAAAACCAGCCCGTTCTCCTCTTTAAATCCTTTGATTCCTTCCGCCAGAATATAGATATTGTCATCAAAGCTGATCATACCATCATTTATGACCTTGTTTTTTCCCTGGGAATAGAGATAAACCTCATTGTAGGAGACATTTAATGGCTCAATTTTAATTTTATCGTTCCCTTTAACTGAGAATTTTAATTTTGATAAATAGATACCGGCACCTTTTCTGTCTTTTATTGTTACAGTCAGCAAATACTCTCCACCAGTTTTAATTGGAGCTGCGACTGTAAGATCTCCTGTCAGCTGGAGCGATGAGAAGTTCATGCCTTCCGTATACTCAGAATATAAATTATCAGCAAAGAACACGGTGTCTCCGCTTAAGCTGTTAACAATAATCTGCATCTTCGGAAATGATTTGCCGTTCTCCTGCTTAAATCCTTTAACATCTTCGAAGACAAGATTAACAACTTCACCATAAATGAATGAATTTCTGTCAGTCCTTTCATCATTTACTTTAAGATAAACTTCTTCGCAGGTCAGTCCGCTTCCTGTTGAAGTAAGACCGGAAACGAAATCTTTTTTCACGGATTTGCTAAAATGGCATCCTGCAATTACAATTGAAAAAAGAATCACATAGAATGTGTTTTTCATGATTTCCAGGTTAAATGTATTATTTACACTTATTAATTACCGGCCTTTAGGACCGTCATAATTGTTTATGAAGTTTTTGAACGAAGCTGACCCCTTTTTAGTCGGCCTCATTATATGAAAATAGTCAAATGCGCGTTCCTTGATCAGAATCAGTGAAAGGAATTTTATTTTCATCTGGTTATTTCTTAAGCACTTTATCAAGTTCATCTTTTATCAACGTTGTCCACACTTTATACCCATCGGCATTCAGATGCAGCTTGTCGGCAACAAAAAGCTCATCTTTCGGAACGCCCTTTTCGTTCAGGAATGCGAAGCTGGTTTTTATGAAATACGTATTGCGGTGATTTTCACATTCTTTTCTTATTAATTCATTTGCTTTCATCACCTGGGGCCATACCTTCCACCTTGATGATGTTGGAGTAATTTCGATCCAGAATACGGGAGAGGAGGGGTGGCTCTTCCGGAAAGTCTTAAGCAGATTCAGGAATAGCTTTCTTACCTCTTCCGGAGTCTTATCCTGAGGGGTTCCCATAATATCATTACCAATGAAAAGGACAAGAGCCTTGCAGGGGTGGGGTGAAAAAATTCTGTCAGCAAAAATAGCATAGTCGCTCAGTTTTGCGCCGCCGTAGCCACGCTGTATGACATGGTACGGAGCCATATCCTGGGCAAGGGTTGACCATAGCCTGATGCTTGAGCTTCCTGCAAAGATCACAGCATCAGATGGATAACTTTCAGTCTTATCGAGGTTCTCAAATTTTACAATTTCAGGTTCCCAGAATTTTACTTCAGGCAGGTCGCGGTAATTTTTCAGCGGAGAACAGGCAATCAGAAAGAGCGCAGCGGACAGAGAAATTCGACGGATCTTATTCATGAGGTATTATTGATGTCACTATAAAGGTAAAATTAAATGATTTCAAATAGTAATTATAAAGTTCATATATCACCTGTTTTTTATCAAAAAAAAGTTAGGTTTGTAGACAGGAAATAATTCCAGGATATTTCATTAAATAATTTATGCCGAAAAATAACCTGTTAATCACGAAGCCGCTGAATCAATTGATGACTGAATCGAAAGAGACCGGCGGACTCAAAAGATCATTGACTGCTCTCAACCTCACCACTCTCGGAATTGGTGCAATTATTGGCGCCGGTATATTTGTTCTTTCAGGTCAGGCTGCCGCTCAATATGCCGGCCCGGGAATAGTTTTATCTTTTATCATTTCGGGTATTGCCTGCGGTTTTGCCGGGTTATGCTATGCTGAATTCGCATCAATGATCCCCATTGCCGGAAGCGCTTATACCTATTCATATGCTACTCTGGGAGAATTCTTTGCATGGATTATTGGCTGGGACCTTATTCTGGAATACCTGTTTGCAGCTTCTACAGTTGCTGTGGGGTGGTCGGGATATATTGTAAGCCTGATGAATGACATTAATATACATATACCAGCACAATTCACGGGCGCATCCGGGACGGTACTGGTGAATGTTCCGAATATGGGGTGGATGACTCATAGCAATGCTGTAAATGCTTTAGCCTCATCGGTTCTAAATGTTAATTCTCTCCAGCATGTGACATGTGTAATTAACCTGCCTGCAATGTTTATCGTTGCATTGTTAACTACCCTTCTTGTGATTGGGATAAAGGAGTCGGCAAACTTCAATAATGTTATGGTAATTACTAAAGTAGCAGTAATAATAGTATTCATTGCCATCGGCTTTATGTTCGTTAAGGCAGCCAACTGGCATCCGTTCATCCCGGCAAATAAAGTGGAGCAAGCAACAATAACCTCATATGGGGGACTTCTGGGATGGCTTAAGGCCTACAGTCATGAATTCGGCAAATATGGCATAAGTGGTATTCTGCGGGGGGCTGGTGTCATATTCTTCGCTTATATCGGATTTGACGCAGTATCTACTGCCGCCCAGGAGGCGAAAAATCCGCAGAAAGATATGCCGATAGGGATTCTCGGATCTCTTGGCATCTCTACTGTTCTTTATATTCTTGTTGCAATAGTTCTGACAGGAATTGTTAGTTATACTACCCTTAATGTAGCCGACCCAGTTGCTGTAGGTGTTAATGCAATGGGCAAGGGGATGTTCTGGTTAAGACCGATTGTAAAAATTGCTGCAATTGCCGGATTGAGCTCAGTTATCCTGGTGATGCTGCTGGGCCAGCCGAGAATATTTTATACGATGTCGAAAGATGGTCTTCTGCCACCAGTCTTTTCAAAAGTTCACCCGAAGTTCAAGACTCCCTATGTCAGCACTATAATCACAGGCTCACTGGCAATGATAATAGCAGGGATACTTCCGATAAGCGTTCTTGGACAACTGGTGTCTATAGGTACGCTTCTGGCATTTATTATAGTCTGTATAAGCGTAATTATTTTAAGGAAGTCAAGACCTGAGATCGAGAGGCCCTTCAAAACCCCCTGGGTGCCATTTGTTCCTATAATGGGAGCTGCAATATGTTTCCTGCAAATGGTTGCGCTGCCCCTTGATACATGGCTGCGGCTTGTTATCTGGATGGCGATTGGATTCTTTATCTATTTCTTCTACGGAATAAGGCACAGTAAAGCCAGACTGAATAATCCATAAACCCGGGGGTTTAAATTTCATCCGAGAACACCACCTTCGGCAAATCCCTCAGGTTATACCTCGATGCCATCGCTTCGCCGTAAGCTCCGGCTGATCGTATTGCAATGATATCGCCTCTTTTTGTCTCGGGAAGCTCGTAGAATTTCGCAAAAGTATCCGATGATTCGCATATAGGTCCAACAACATCGTATTTCTGAATGCTTCCCTGTGAGGTGAGGTTTTCAATTTTGTGATGAGCCTGATACAGGGCCGGGCGTATAAGGTCTGTCATTCCTGCATCGATAATGGCGAAAACAGTATTGCTTCCGTTTTTGACATAAAGAACCTTGGAAATGAGGCTTCCGCACTGGCCGACAACCGACCTTCCGGGCTCAAGGTGAAGCACTTGTCCGGGCCTCAGCTCAATGAATTCATCAATAAGCGAAAAATATTCTGCGAAAGCTGGTGCCTTTTCAGGTTTCTCATAATCAATTCCTAGTCCGCCGCCAACATTGACAACCTC